>CAYIQV010000033.1:0-10662 GCA_964365635.1 uncultured Acidiferrobacteraceae bacterium | reverse complement strand
TCGTGATGGTGTCGATGATGCTCATGGGGCGCGTGTGGTGCGGCGTGTTCTGTCCCGAAGGCTCTCTCACCGAACTCGTCAGCCGCCGCGGCCTGCATTATCGCATCCCGCGCTGGATCCGCTGGGGCGGCTGGCCGTTCGTGGCCTTCGTCATGACCACGGTGTTCGGCCAGCTGCTGAGCGTGTACGAGTATCCCAAGGCCACCCTGCTGATCCTCGGCGGCTCGACGCTCATGGCGCTCGCGGTGGGTTATGTGTACGGGCGCGGCGCGCGCGTGTGGTGCCGTTATCTCTGTCCCGCCAACGGCGTGTTCAGCTTGCTCGCGCGTCTGGCGCCGGTGCATTTCCATGTGGACCGCGCGGCGTGGAAATCGAAACCCGCCGGCACGCCCGCGGTTGCGTGCGCGCCTCTCATCAATATTCCGCGCATGAGCGGGACCTCCGCCTGCCATGCCTGCGGCCGTTGCAGCGGTCATCGCGACGCGGTGCAACTGGTGGCGCGCTCTCCCAGCGCCGAGGTGCTCGCGCTTTCACCCGGCGCGGTGTCGCGCTGGGAAGTCATCCTGCTGCTGTTCGGCGTGCTCGGTATGGCGCAGGGGGCGTTTCAATGGAGCGCGAGCCCGTGGTTCGTCGCCATGAAGCAGGCAGCCGCTGGGTGGTTGATCGAGCACAATTCGTTCTGGCTGCTTCAGGACAACGCCCCGTGGTGGCTGCTCACGCACTACCCCGAGGCGAACGACGTTTTCACCTGGCTCGATGGTTTGCTCATTATCTTTTATATCGGCGCCACGGCGCTGGTGCTGGGAAGCTGGATACTGTTCTGGCTGTTCGTCGCGCAACGGATTCTCCGGCGCGCCGGGCTGATGTGGCGTCTGGCCTACAGCCTGATTCCGCTCGCCGGCGTCAGCGTGTTTCTCGGGCTCAGCATGCTGACAGTGACCATGCTGAAGGCCGAGGGGATGACGTTGACGTGGGTGACGCCCTTGCGCACCGGCCTGCTGGCGCTCGCCGTGGTCTGGAGCGCTTGGCTGGCGGCGCATCAGCTTGCGCAGGCCGGAGCCACATCTTGGCGGCGCTGGCCTGCGCTCGGATCCGTGCTGGCTGGCATGGTTTTGCCCGTCGGCGCGTGGCTGGTTCAGTTCTTTATCTGGTGACCGGCCAGGCGAAGGTCCGGAGCGGCGAATATGTACATATGCATTTGTAAGTGCGTCACCGACTGTCAGATACGCGAGGCGGCGTGCGAAGGGGTTTGCACAATGCGCGAGCTCGGCGCGCGCCTGGGCGTGGCGACCCAGTGCGGCCGCTGCGCGCAGCACGCGCAGCGCGTGCTCAGGGAAACGTTGAATGCCGCGCCCGTGGAAAATAACCAAGCCGCTTGAATTTTTCACCGGGCGGAGCAGGCTGATTGAGAACAAACTGAACGTACGGGGGGTGTCATGAAGGGCGATGCAAAGGTGATCGAGTATCTCAATAAGCTGTTGGCCGGCGAGCTGACGGCGATCGACCAGTACTTTACGCACTCGCGGATGTATCAGAACTGGGGACTCACCAAGCTCTATGAGCGCATCGAGCATGAAAGAACCGACGAGGTCGGCCATGCCGAGGCGCTGATCAAGCGCAGCCTGTTCCTGGAGGGCACGCCGAATCTTGCGGTGCGCGATCCGCTCACGATCGGCCAGGACGTGCCGGCGATGTTGAAGAACGACCTCGCCCTCGAGCTCAGCGTCATCGCCACGCTCAAGGAGGCGATCGCCTATTGCGAGACGGCGCGTGACTACCAGACGCGCGAGATTCTGGAAAAGATGCTCGAGGACACCGAGGAAGATCACGCCCACTGGTTGGAGAAGCAGTTGTGGCTGATCGAAAAAACCGGGCTGCAGAATTACCTGCAATCGCAGATGTGAGGCCGCACCATGAAGGGTGACGTGAAGATTGTCGAACAATTGAACCGGGCGCTGGTCCATGCGCTCACGGCCATTAATCAATTCTTCTTGCACGCGCGCATGTACAAGAACCGGGGCTTGGGCAAGCTCAACGACCGCGTATACAAAGAGTCCATCGGCGAAATGAAGCGCGCGGACAAGCTTATCGAGCGCGTTTTGTTTCTCGATGGGCTGCCGAATTTGCAGGACCTCGGGAAACTGCTGATCGGCGAGCATGTGGGCGAGATGCTCCGGCTCGATTTGCAGCTCGAAACGGACGCACGCGTCCAGCTTCAGGACGCCATCTCCCACTGCGAGCGTGTCGGCGACTATGTCTCGCGAGACCTGTTCGAGGACATTCTTGAAGAACGGGAAGAACACATCGACTGGCTCGAGACCCAGCTGAGCCTGATCGAGGATACGGGCCTGCAGAATTATCTGCAGTCGCAGATGTGACGCCGGCTATTGGTTCATTGAGGCACGCAGATGAACGACAGAGACAAGACCGGACCGGGGGCCGACGGCAAAAAGCCAGCGCGCCCGCCGGGCGCACGCGCCGCGCCGCGCGTGCGCAGCACCGAGCTGCTCGGCGACGGCGGCCGGTTGATCATCGAGCATGCCGGAAGGGAATACCGTTTGTGCGTAACCAGTAACGGAAAACTGATTTTGACCGCCTAGACGAAGCGGTTTAACACCCACCGCCAGCCACGCCCGCCATGGGCAAGCCAGCCAGGGAGTCCGAGTGATTCGGACGACGATTTTGCTGGAGGCTTTTGGTTATGGCGTACTTGATGTCTCAGATCCACTCGCCCGGCGTGGCGGCCACCGTCGCCATGCACGCGGCGTTCGGCATCGTGCTGCTGCAGTCCGTTGGCGCCCAAAGCTCGGTCGCGGCGGTACCCGTCATGGTGAGTCTCATCGATTCGGCGGGGCAGGAGCGCGTCATCGCGCCGCCCAAGCTCACGGTCGAACCGCGTCCGGTTCTCAAGACGCCACCATCCTCTCCGACAACGAAGGCGGCGGAAGCGGTGTCGACCGAAGCGCAACCGGTGGACGATACACCGGCGCCAGAGTCATCGATTACCTTGCCGCGCTTTAACGCCGATTACCTGAATAATCCGCCGCCGGTATATCCCACGCTCGCGCGTCGCCTGGGCGAGCAGGGCCGTGTCATGTTGCGTGTGCTCGTGCGGCCCGACGGTACACCGGCTGAAGTCGAGATTTATCGCTCAAGCGGTTTCTCCCGCCTGGACCGGACCGCTCTCGATGCCGTGCGCAAGTGGCGCTTTATCCCCGCGCAGCAAGGCGATGCGCCGGTGGCGGCGTCGGTCCTGGTTCCGGTTTCATTCACCTTGGAAGGCTAACTCTATGTCCGAGGCAGGTTCTTATGGTTTGCAGGGCTTTCTGAGCCAGCTAGACGCCATTGGCGCCGGCGTTGTCTTGTGTCTGCTAGCGATGTCATTGATCTCCTGGTATCTCATTTTTACCAAGGCCTGGCGCATCTGGCAGGCACGCCGCCGCGGCGATGACATCGTCAGCCGCTTCTGGGCCGCGCCGGACCTCAAGGAGGCGACGCACCTGCTGCGCGGCCTTTACGGCGAGGAACCGGCGGCGCGCCTCGCGGTAGGCGCCATACTCGCGGCGCAGCACCACCAGCAGCATCGTAACCACGCCCAGAGCCTGGGCGACCGATCGTCGCTGTCGGACATCATCGTGCGCACGCTGCGCCAAGCGCTCTCGCGCGAGAGCGCAAATCTCGAATCGGGGGTGTCGTTGCTCGCCTCGATCGGCGCGGTGTCTCCGTTCGTAGGGTTGTTCGGCACCGTCTGGGGCATCTACCATGCGTTGCTCGGCATCGGCGCCGGCGGCATGGCCACGCTCGACAAGGTCGCCGGCCCGGTGGGCGAGGCGCTCATCATGACCGCCGCCGGGCTCGCCGTCGCCATCCCCGCCGTGCTTGCCTACAACGCGTTCACGCGCGTAAGCCGCATGATCGTGGCCGAGCTCGACGGCTTCGCGCACGACCTGCACACGTGCCTCACGACCGGCGCCAAGCTCGAGGTCGATGCCGCGCCCGCCGCGCCGCTGATGCCCGTGCTCAAGGGGGTTTCGGTGTGATCGGCGCGTTCGACGAAACCAACGCCTCGCGCCCGATGAGCGAGATCAACGTCACCCCCTTGGTGGACGTGATGCTGGTCCTGCTGGTGGTGTTCATCGTCACCGCGCCGCTGTTCACGCACTCGATCAAGGTCGATCTGCCACAGGCCAAGGCGCAGGTCAATCAGGAGAAGCCGGAGACGGTAACGCTTGCCATCGATGGCCAGGGGCGTTTGTTCTGGAACAACCAGCCCATTGAGCAGGTGTCGTTGTCGCGGCAGCTGGCGCAGGCCGCGCAACAGCGACCACAGCCGGCGCTGCACGTGCGTGCCGATCGCGACACGCGCTATCAGGTGATTGCCGAGGTCATGGCCGAGGCCAACCGCGCCAAGCTGGAACGTATCGGCCTCGTGACCGATCCGGACGCAAAAAAATAATCGAGAGGAAAAAATTAAGACTCAAGATTTAACAACCCAAGCACCGCCAGCCAAACAAGCCTTCGCTTAAGTAGCCAGCCGCGCTTTTCTCAGAAAAGGAAAAAACCATGCAACTTAAGCGTAAGCCGCTGACGGCGGCGATATTGATGATAATGGCATTGCCGGCGGCGCAGGCCGCCGGGCCGGGCCCGGCCGGCGAGGCCGTGCTCGGCGAGGTCGCGGTCACCGCGACGCGCACCGAACGGCGCGAGGCGGAGACGCCCGCGACCATTTCGGGCATCTCCCGCGACGAAATGGACCGGCGCCTGCCGGGGGACGAGGCCGACCTGTTCGACGACGAGCCAGGCGTGGCCCTGCCGCGCGATCTGCGCCGCCACGGCGCCACGCGCGTCAACATCCGCGGCATCGAAGACAATCGCGTGCAGATGCTGGTGGACGGGGTGCGACTGCCGGATTACCGCAACGGCGGCGGCCCGACCAACCTCACGGTGAACACGCCGCTGCCGCCCGACACCGAGTTCTTGAAGCGCGTGGAAATCCTGCGCGGGCCGGCATCCTCGCTCTACGGCTCGGACGCCTTGGGCGGCGTGGTGGGTTTTCTCACGCTCGATCCCTCGGACCTGCTCGCCGAAGGCGAGCGTTCCGGCGCGCGGTACAAGGGAGGCGTATTCGGCGCCAACGAATCGTACTCGAACGCCGTCATCGCCGCTGGCCGCGGCGAGTCGGTGGAAGGCCTGATCGGTTTCGTGCGCCGCAACGGTCATGAGCTCGACAACCAGGGCGACCGCGACGTCACAGCCATCGACCGCACCGCCCCCAATCCCCAGGACTTCCGCCATGACGGTCTGCTGGCCAAGATCGGCATGCAACCCGCGGCCGGGCAGAGGCTCACGTTGACGCTCGAGAGCGCCGACCAAGACACGTTCACCCAAGTCAAGCGCCTGTCCTCCTCCTTGCCCAAGATCACGGCCATGGAGGGCGACGACTCGGGCGAGCGGGCGCGCGCGACGCTGGCCTGGGAGCACAAGCCGGCGGGCGCATGGTACGACCGGCTCACCGCGCGCCTGTACCGTCAGCAGTCGGAAACCCGCACGCGCACGCGCCAAAACCGCACCAACACCAGCGCCAGTTGTTCGGCGGCCTCGGGCAGCGGCAACAATTGTTATGTCGAAATCGACTACGACTTTATCCAAGACCTCACCGGCACCGGCGTGCAGGCGGAAACCGGCTTCGCGGCCTGGGGCGTGGAGCACCTGTTGACCTTCGGCGCGGACTTGGCGCGCACCGAGACCGAGGAGAAACGCGACGGGCGCGTGTGGAACAACACCACGGGCACCTTCACCAAAAGCCTCGCCGGCGAGACCTTCCCGCTGCGCGATTTCGCGCCCGGCCACACCGACACGCTCGGGCTGTTCGCGCAGGACGAGATCGCCCTCGGCCGGTTCACCCTCGCGCCCGGGCTGCGCTACGACACCATCCGCTTGAACGCCGAGCCGGACGATCTCACGTTCCAGCATGCTGGCCGCCCGGCGGTGGACAAGAGCGAGTCGGCGTTCAGCCCCAAACTCGCGTTGCGCCGGCGGCTGACACCGGCCACCTCGGCATGGGCGCAGGCCGCCCGCGGGTTTCGCGCGCCCAATTACGAGGAGGTCAACGGCTCTTTCCGCAATACGATTCAGTCCTACGGTATCGTGCCCAATCCCGACCTCGAGCCCGAGACCAGCACCGGTATCGAGCTCGGTGTGAAGCACGATAATGGCGGCGTTCAATCCCAGATCGCGGTGTTCGATAACCGCTACAAGGATTTCATTGAAAGCAAGCGGCTCGTCTGCCCGGGCGATTCGAGTTGCCTCGCCGGCCTCGCCACCACTTTTCAGTCCGTCAACGTCGATAAGGTGCGCATCTATGGCGCCGAGGCACGCGCGGCATGGGCCTTCACGCCGGGCTGGAAGACGACCGGCGCGATCGCGTACGCGCGCGGCCGCAACGAGACCGACAACCAGCCGTTGAACAGTATCGAGCCGGCGCGCGCCTTGCTCGCGTTGGCGTATGACGTAGGCCGCTGGGGCGCGGAAGGGCGTCTCAACGCCGCCGCTAATGTGAGCCGCGTGGACAACACCCAGCTTTCCTCCGGCGCGTGGTTCAAGCCCGGCGCCTGGAAGACGTTCGATCTCGCTACGTGGTGGAAACCGGCAAAGCGCGCGCAGCTCAACGTCGCGGTGAACAACCTCTTCGACGAGACGTACTGGTTGTGGGGCGACGTGCGCCAGGCGGGCCTGACCGCTACCGATCACGGTCCGGAGTTCTACACCCAGCCCGGACGCAACATAGCGGCCAGCTTCAAATATCAATTCTGAGTCTGAAGGAGAAACGATCATGCGTAAGCGTGTAATCCAAAGCCGTGCAGGAAAACTATCCTGGATTATCGACCCCGTTTTTGCGGTGACCGTGGTTCTGCTTGGCGCCCTGCTTTATGCCGTGCCGTGGAATCCGGTTTTTGGCGCCACCGCTGCCGCGACGCGGGATGCCCGTGTCGGTTTTCTGGTGGTGGCGCCGGATCGGGGTTTCCTCGGAAACGAGTAAATCCGCGACGCCTACGAATCGTTCGCGCGCGGGCGCAATGCCGCGCTGGCGGTCGTGACCGACGAGCGCACACGGGCGACGCTCGGCGAAGCGCTGGAATCGCTCGCGCGCCGGGGCGCGCGGCGCACGGTGGTGCTGCCGCTCTTTTTCTCGCCGAACGATCCGCGCCTGGCGCTCGCGCGCTCGCTGCTGGCCGAGCGCGACCGGACGGCGTCGCCGCTATCGTTCGCGCGGACGTTCGGCGAAAGCTATTTCGCCGTCGAGGCGCTCACCGAGCGGCTGCGGGCGCTGCCCGATCCCCATGGCCGGCGCGTGATCGTCGCCGGTTACGGCGCCGATTCCACCGAAATGCGCACGCGCCTGGAAACCGACTGGCAACGTTTGGCGCAGCACGCCGCCGCCGGGCTGCCCTTCGAATCCGTGCGCTCGCTCGTGTGGTACGACGCTCCTCCTGCGCAGCGCGAGGAGCGCGGGCGTGAAATGCAGGCGGCACTCGCGCAGGCCGTGGCCGGCGGCGAGCGCGTCGCGCTCGTGCCATTTCACCTGGGCAAGAAGCTCGACAGCATGATGGCGTTCAGCAACGAGCTGAAACGCATTGCGCCGGCCGGCGTCGAGGTGCTCGCCGAAGAGCCGTTGCCGGCCGTGGTCGGCACATGGATGGAGCGCGAGGCCAACCGCTCGCTTCCGATGGCATCCAAGGAGGTCGGCGTCGTGCTCCTGGCGCACGGCTCCGATTACCACTGGAACGAGACCATGCGCCAGGCGGTCAAGCCGCTCGAAGCACGCTACAAGGTTGAATATTGCTTCTCCATGGCCGATCCGCCGCTGATCGAGCGCGCGGTCCGAAGGCTCGAGGCCCGCGGCGCGCGCGCCATCGTCATCGTGCGCGTCTTCGGCCTCGGCGACAGCTTCGAGCGCGACGTCGAGCGCCTGATCGGTCTCGATATCGAGGCCCCGCGGCCGGCGACGGCGCACACCGCGCACATGCATGACGACCATGGACACGGTACCGGAGCGCCCCCCCGCATCCGCACGACGGCGCTCGTGCGCAGCGCCGGCGGCGTGGAGGACCACCCGCTGTTCGCGCGAGCGCTGCTCGAGCGCGCCCGCGCGCTGTCGAAGAACCCGGCGCGCGAGACCGTGATCCTCACGGCGCACGGTGCCGGCGACGACGCGCGCAATGCGCGCTGGATCGAGGTGCTGGAGTCGTTGGCGGAACAGATGCGCGCGCAGGGCGGACAAACGTTCCGGGCCATCCGCATCGCGACCTGGCGCGAGGACTGGCCCGGCAAGCGCGAGCCGTGGATCGCCAAGGCGCGCGCGATGGTCGAAGAGGCGGCGCGCGACGGCGGGCGCGCGCTCGTCATTCCGGCGCGCACCAACGCGCAAGGGCCGGAGCGCGTGTTCCTCAAGGGTCTGCCGTTCGAGCTCGGTGAGGGTTTCGCGCCCCATCCGCTGTTCGCGCGCTGGGTGGAGGAGCAGGTCCAAAACGGAATAGCCGCGATCGAGGAACGGGCTATCCCGCAAAATGCCGTCACCCAGCCTGGCGCTGACGGTCAGGCAATCGCGGGGGGCGGCTTTTTAGCGGATAAATTCTTCGGGAGGAAATGACGATGGGGTCTCAATTCTTTACTTCAGCCGCCGCGGCCAACCTCCAGCCCGCCGTTCAGGAGCCGCCGATGCGGCGTATCCGGCTGTGGGAACTCGATCATCGGTTCCATTGCCTGGTGGTCGGCACCTGCCTGACCATCGACGAGCTGCACCGGCTCGTTCGTAAAGCGGACATCACCGTCGGCGCGAAGATGAGCGACTACGAGCTGCACCACAGTTTTGTGCAGGTGGTGGGCAACGCGGTTTTCGCGGCGCGCGCGACGCACAAGTGGCTCGACCGCAAGTTCGCGGCGGCGATCAAACGCTTCAGCGCGTGCCGGGACGTCGGCGCGCTCGGATCGCTGTGGGACCAGGCGACCGCGCAGGGCGAGGTCGCGGGCGCCTTCTGGGCCCTGATCACCAACCCGCTCACGGATGCGACATTGCAGCAACGCGTGTACGGCGAGGTGCACATGCTGTCGCATCTTGCCGGTCACTCGAACCGCTCGACACAACAGCAGCTCGCGACGGTCAAGCGCCGCGTGGCCGAACTCGAAGAGACGCAGGCGTGGACTGCCGAGGCCTCGCGCTTGCGCATCAAGGAACTGGAACGCCGTGCCGAGGCGCACGCCGAGCGCGCGCAACGTGTTGACGTCCTCGAGCGGAAACTGGCGGCAACACAGGCACGGCTCGCGGCGCTTGAAAATGGCGAGGCGCTCGCGCAACTGCGCGCGGAAAAGGACGCGCTTGCCCAGAAACTTGCGCAGGTCTTGCGGCGCGCGGAAAATGCCGAGCACGAGCTGCGCGAGTGGGTGCAGCTGGCGTTTTCGAGCGCGCCCGATGTACGGGCGGCCCACGCGCCCACTCCGGTTCCCACCGACAGCGCCTCGTTCGGGCCCCCAGGGGAACGCTGTCCGCCGCGGTGCGATGCGGCCGAAGCCGGCGATTGCCCGGGGCCCGATCTCTGCGGACGGCGTGTCCTCTACGTCGGCGGGCGCAACCGCCAGGTCGCACACTTTCGCTCGCTGGTGGCGCAGCGCAACGGCGAGTTCCTGCATCACGACGGGGGCTTGAGCGAGCGCGCCGCGCGCCTCGACGCGATGATCCGGGCCGCGGACGCCGTGTTTTGCCCCATCGACTGCGTAAGTCACGACGCCTGTCTGCGCGTCAAGCGTATCTGCAAGCGCGCCGCCAAGCGTTTCGTGCCGCTGCGCTCGGCGAGTCTCGCCTGCTTCATCGAGGGACTGCGCGAGGTGGCGGCATGAGCCAACCACCGCGCAACGGCGGAGACGGACGCAAGATGTGGCGGGGCGCAGGTCACCGACGTAAAGCTGATTTTCGATGAGATAGTTCTGTTTTTAAAACGTAGCCAGCCAGCAAGCGGAGCCGCTTGGATAGCTAGCCAGCTCAATCAACATCACCAACGAGAGGTTAGCTACCATGTGTCTTTGCAATCGACAAAAATCCGTAACGACAGCTGCGCATGCCGAAACGACGGCAAAATTCAAACTAAGTACATTGGCTGCCGTGGCCATCGCGGCATTGATCGCCGCGCCCGCCCAGGCGGCCCCGACCCTGGAGCAGAAGGTCGAGCAGCTCACCGGAGAGGTCGATAAGCTGAAGCAGGAGGTTGCCAACCAGAAGTCATCACCTGCGAACACCGGGCACGGTCATGGCACCGATGCGGGCAAGACGACGCTCGGCGGCTACGGCGAGCTGCACTATAACGCCCTCGACAGCAAGGACGAGATCGACTTTCATCGCTTCGTTCTGTTCTTCGGTCATCGGTTCAGTGACCGGATCAACCTCTACTCCGAACTGGAGGTTGAGCATACCCAGGCCGGCGAAGGCAAGAACGGCGGCGAGGTGGCCATAGAACAGGCCTTTCTCAACTTCGATCTGACCGATAGCCTCTCGGCCAAGGCCGGTGTGATTCTTGTGCCCGCGGGCATTCTTAACGAGACGCACGAACCACCCACCTTTTACGGCGTGGAGCGCAACCCGGTCGAGACCAACATCATCCCGACCACTTG
>CAYIQV010000032.1:7727-10695 GCA_964365635.1 uncultured Acidiferrobacteraceae bacterium | reverse complement strand
ACCCCCATCCTCATTCCTTCCCCCTTTCAGGGGGAAGGAGGCGAGCCGTGCGCGCTGCGCGCGATTTCCTACGATCGGCATCAGCTCGCCTGCTTCAGGAACTGATCGGGGAAATCTGCGTTGGAAAAGACGCTCTGGACATCCTCCAATTCTTCCAGCGCTTCCAACAGTTTCAGCATTTTCTCCGCATCGTCCCCCGCCACCGTTACCGCGACGGCGGCACGTTGCTGAATTTCGGAATTCCCAGGCTTGAGGCCGGCCTTGGCCATAGTCTCGAGCACGACATGAAAATTCTCCGGCGCTGTCAGCACTTCGACGGTGCCATCTTGATCGGTAATCACATCGTCGGCACCAGCCTCGAGCGCCGCTTCCATGATCTTGTCCTCATTCGAGCCCGGGGGATAATCCAGCACCCCGGTCTTCTTGAAGAGAAAGGCAACTGACCCATCCTGACCAAGATTGCCGCCGTACTTGGCGAACGCGTGCCGCACCTCGCCCACGGTGCGGATACGGTTGTCGGTGGTGCACTCCACCATGACCGCCACCCCGCCCGGTCCGTAACCCTCGTAATGCACTTCTTCGTAATGAGCGCCTTCCAGCTCGCCCGTGCCACGCTTGATGGCGCGGTCGATGGTCTCCCGCGTCATATTCTGATCCAGGGCCTTGTCGATCGCGGTGCGCAGGCGCGGGTTCAGCTTCGGGTCGCCCCCGCCGCCGGCACGGGCCGCGATGGTAATCTCACGGATGATCTTGGTGAAAACCTTGCCGCGCCGGGCATCCTGAACGCCTTTGCGGTGCTTGATGTTGGCCCATTTCGAATGACCGGCCATACAGACTCCCTCGTTGGCTTGGTTCTCTGTTCCACCCACCGACGCGCGAAGGGCGGGTGCAGTTTAACATCCGAAACCGTTCACCCCAACTTTAACCCGAAAATCAGGGGACTATTGTAAAAACCGGCCCGACCGGAGAAAGGCGCTGATCTGCCGCGCCACCTCACGTGACAGCAACAGGCCGCTATGCGAGGCAGGAACCGCCACATGGTCCGTGGCGCCCGCCAGCCCCGTCTCCACCTCGGTAAGCACACCGTCGTTGGGGAGAGTTAACCGGGTCAATAACCGGCCCAAACCGATCGCATGGTTGCCATGGATAATGCCGATTTCACGCACGGGGACAGGCCAGCCCTGCGGCGGCCCCTCCAGCAGCTGCGCCACGCTGCGGCCCAGCATCCGGCAACCGATAGCAGACCGCGCCAAGGTTTGCGCCGCGATACTGCCTTGGTGGGGCGCGGCCAGCGTCACGATGCGACCGGGTCGTTGCTGCGGATAATAATGGTGGAGCGCGCGGATCAGAATGCCGCCCAGGCTGTGCCCCACCAGGTGCACCTCTCCGGCACGCACTGACGTCAAGTAGTGTTGCAGGCGCTCGGCATTCTCGCGCAGGTCCGACCGGACCGAGAGATAGGAAAAGATCTGGGCCGAAAAACCGGCATGCCGCAAACGCCGGGCAAGTAGCGTCAGACACCAGCCGGACAGCCAGAGTCCGTGAATCAGGACAACCGTTGGTTTGTCCTGTTCCGTTATGGCGATACGTCGAGCATCCGTGAGAGCGCGAGCCGCGCCTGCTCGGCCTCCGCCTTTGGTACCTTGATCTGGTTCACGACGCGCGCCAGCGTGAGATTCTCCAGCGTCCACAGCAGATGCTGCGGGTCGATGCGGAACATGGTCGAGCACATGCACACCGTAGGCGACATGAACGTCACGACCTTGCCCTGCCCCTTGTGCTGCTCGGCCAGACGATTAACGAGATTGAGTTCGGTGCCGACCAGCCAATGGGTTCCCGGGGCCGATTCGGCGACGGTCCTGATGATGAATTCCGTCGACCCCACGTAATCCGATTTCTGGCACACCTCGAACGAACACTCGGGGTGGGAGATGACCTTGCCCGCGGGATGCTGTTTACGAAAGGCATCGATGTGCTGCGGCTTGAACACCTGATGCACCGAGCAAAAACCCTTCCACAGGATGATTTTCGCTTTCTCGATTTGTTCTTTCGTGAGCCCGCCGCGCGGCTGATTGAAATCCCACTCCACCATGTCTTCCAGCGGGATGCCCATACGATAAGCCGTATTGCGTCCGAGATGCTGGTCGGGAAAGAACAGTACCTTCTCGCGTTGCTGGTAAGACCATTCGAGCACACGCTTGGCGTTCGAGGAGGTGCACACCAGCCCGCCGTGGCGGCCGCAAAAGGCCTTGAGATCGGCGGCGGAATTAATATAGGTCACCGGTGTAATGCGGCTATCCGGATCGAGCACCGTGGCGAGTTCCTTCCACGCACGTTCCACCGCGGCCAGGTTCGCCATGTCAGCCATGGAACAACCGGCGGCCAGATCGGGCAGGATAGAAATCTGTTCCGGGCGCGACAGGATGTCGGCAACCTCGGCCATGAAATGCACGCCGCAAAAAATAATGTAGTCGGCGTCACTCGATGCCGCCAGACGCGAGAGCTTGAGCGAATCACCGGAATAGTCGGCATGACGAAACACTTCGTCGCGCTGGTAGTGGTGTCCGAGGATCACGACACGCTTACCAAGTTTTGCCTTGGCGGCAAGAATGCGTGCGTCGCAGTCTCCATCGGGAAGACTGTCGAACTGCTCATAGGCGAGTGCGGTTGCCATGGTTCAGCCTTGGGCCTTTAACCTCAAAATGACTTCACGATTGGTCCATGAAAACACCTTCTCCGCCGCTTCCTCGAATGGAAACCAACCGTACGCATCATGCTCGGCGGGGTTCACAGTTATAAGGATTTCCGCGGGAAGTTCAAGGGCGAAAGCGTGTTCGGTGTTTTCCTGCACCTCCGGAGCATAGCGCTGGCGCCACGCGGGCAGGATCGGGTAGCGGGAGCTGTGCTGTAAATCCCGCAAGCCTTCTGTGGGCTTGAGCCCCGTCTCTTCGTGCAGCTCGCGCCGGGC
>CAYIQV010000032.1:0-7627 GCA_964365635.1 uncultured Acidiferrobacteraceae bacterium | reverse complement strand
GTGTTTGCCTCCCGTGCGCCTTTCGCCTCCCCGGAGGGGGCAGAGGGGGCTGGTGCGTCCCTGCACGGCGTAGTAACAGTACCTTGCCGGTTCGGGTGTAGACCACCACCAGAACCGATTCAGGCCGTTTAAACTTTTTCGCCGGCTGGGACACCGGTTTCTTTTTCCACCGGCTTGCGCAGCTTGATATGCAGATCCCGCAATTGCGCTTCGTCCACCGGACTGGGGGCGTCGGTCAGCAGGCACGAGGCCTTCTGCGTCTTGGGGAAGGCGATCACGTCACGGATGGAATCCACGCCGGCCATGAGCGCACAAATGCGATCCAGGCCAAAGGCGATACCGCCGTGCGGCGGGGCGCCGAACTTGAGCGCATCGAGCAGGAAGCCGAATTTGGCACGCGCCTCTTCCGGCCCGATACCCAAGGTCGCGAATACTTTTTCCTGGATATCCATGCGGTGGATACGGATGGAACCGCCGCCGATCTCTGAGCCGTTCAGCACCATGTCGTAGGCGCGGGCCGTGACGTTCGCGGGATCAATGTCCACGCGCTCGACGTCTTCGGCCTTGGGCGAGGTAAACGGATGGTGCAACGCCGACCAACGCTTGGCGTCGGCGTCGTAATCAAACATGGGAAAATCCACGACCCAGAGAATCTTCCAGTCGCCCTGCTTGAGCCCGAGATCGTCGCCCAGCTTGAGGCGCAGCGCCCCGAGCGCATCGTTGACGACCTTGGCGGTATCCGCACCGAAGAAGATAAGATCGCCCGTCTGGGCGCCGGTGCGTTGCATGATGGCGGCAATCACCTCGTCGGGCAGGAACTTCAGAATCGGCGACTGCAGGCCGTCGCGGCCCTTGGCGGCATCGTTGACCTTGATGTAGGCCAGCCCCTTGGCGCCGTAGAGGGCCACAAAGGCGGTGTAGCCATCGATCTGGCTGCGCGGCATTTCTCCGCCCTTGGGGACGCACAGCGCCGCTACGCGGCCGGCCGGGTTATTCGCCGGCCCCGCGAACACCTTGAACTCGACGCCCTTCATGAGATCGCCGACATCTACCAGCTCCAGCGGCACCCGCAGGTCGGGCCGGTCACAACCGAAACGGCGCATGGATTCGTCGTAGCTCATGCGCGGAAAGGGATTGGGCAGATCAACGTTGAGCACGCTCTTGAACATCGTGCGAATCATCTCTTCCACCAGATTCATTACCCCGTCTTCCTCGAGGAACGAGGTCTCGATATCGAGCTGGGTGAATTCCGGCTGGCGGTCGGCGCGCAGGTCCTCGTCGCGGAAGCAACGCGTGACCTGGAAATAACGCTCGAAGCCCGCGACCATGAGCATCTGCTTGAAGAGCTGCGGCGATTGCGGCAGGGCAAAGAAATGTCCTGCATGCGTGCGCGACGGCACCAGATAGTCGCGCGCGCCCTCCGGCGTGGACTTGGTCAGCATCGGGGTTTCGATTTCGATGAAATGGCGATCTTCCAGGAAGCGGCGCAGGATTTGCGTCACCTTATGCCGTTGGCGCAGGTTCTTCTGCATGAAATCGCGGCGCAGATCGAGATAGCGATACTTCAGGCGCACAGGTTCGGACAGATCGGTATCGTCCAGCTGGAACGGCAGCGCTTCGGCACGATTGAGAACTTCAATCTGTGTCGCCGCCACTTCGACCTTGCCGGTGCGCAGGTGCGGGTTTTCCGTGCCGACGGGGCGGGCGCGGACCTTGCCGGTGATACGCAGCACAAATTCACTGCGCACGCCTTCGGCGACGCTGAACGTCTCTTTCAGGCCTGGATCGATGACGGTTTGCACCAGGCCCTCGCGGTCGCGCAGGTCGATAAAGATCACACCGCCGTGGTCGCGCCGGCTGTGCGCCCAACCGCACAGCGTTACACTCTGGCCGATGAGCGATTCATTGAGTTCACCGCAATAATGACTACGCATGCTAGATCCGTTTTTGGTTTGTGGGCGATAAATAAAAATAAATAGGTCAGGGGTGCGGCGCGTGCCGGTTGGTCAGAGTTTCTTTTTTTGTTCCGGCACGACCACGCCGACGGACAACAGCATCTTGAGCCCATCATCCACCGACATGTCGAGCTCGATCAGGTCTTCGTGCGGCACCATGAGAAAAAACCCCGAGGTGGGATTGGGCGTGGTCGGCACAAAAACGTTGGCGATGTTCCGGCCGGTTTTAGCCCGCACTTCCTCGGCGCCGACACCTGTCTGAAAGGCGAGCGTCCAGGAACCCGGGTGCGGGTACTGCACCAGCACCACCTTGCGAAACGAATTGCCGGAGGAGAACATGCTCTCCGTCACCTGCTTGACCGAGCCATAGATGGTACGCACCACCGGAATCCGGCGCAGCATTTGTTCGCCAAAACTGAACAGCTGCTGGCCGAACAGGTTGGCGACCGCCATTCCCGTCGACAGCACGACCACGGCGGTCAGCAGCAGCCCCAAGCCAGGAATCCGGAACCCTAGAAGGTTCTCGGGTTGTATGCGTTCGGGAAGCAGCAGCAGGGTCTGGTCCATGAGGTCGACCAGAAAAGTAACGATGAGCAAGGTTACACCGAGCGGCACCCAGATCAGCAGACCGGCCATCAGGTAACGGCGGAAGGCAGCCATCATGTCTCAGTGCGCACAGCCGCCACAGGTGCCGCCGCCGCAACCGCCACCGGATTTGGTTCCGGATCCGGGATCAGACTCGGATTTCCCCTTCTTCTCAGGCTCGGACCCGGAGTCGGACTTGTCCTTCTTCTTGTCGCCCCCCTTGAAGTCGGTGGCATACCAGCCCGAGCCCTTCAATTGAAAGCCGGCGGCGGAAAGGAGCTTCTTGAGCTTGGACTTGCCACAGACGGGGCAGTCCTCGAGCACGGGGTCGCTGAGCTTCTGGATAGCCTCAAGCTTATGGCCGCAAGCCTCGCACTGATATTCATAAATGGGCATATTGCCTCCTGAAAGAAAAAGCCGCTCCTGAAGGTGGGGACAGGCCGGCATCAAAGCAAGCGGATTATAACGGCACAGCGCAGATAACGCATTATTCCTTCAGGATTTATTCGCCAATCGGCTCGCTTCCCCCGGGATTTCTACCCCATCACCATCGATTCGACGTGCCACCGGGCAGGCAGTGCCTGAGCGGGGTCTGAGCACCCCCGCCGCCAAAACCGGATGTCGGTCGATGGGTGCGCCGCGCCGACCCCTGGAAGAAAAATAATTCCGAACCTCATCCAACTTGTGAAGTCTGGACCGGCGACGGTCGCCATTTCGTATCCTGAAAATAGGAAGAAAAATAAATGACAAACTCTTCTACAACTCTGTTTTTTACGCTAGATTATGCGCGCGTAATGGAAAACCCCTTAACCCACATTCCACGAGGAGCAATACATGGCGAACAACAAGTCGGGAAAGAAACCAATCACGAAGTCCGAGATCTACAACCACATCGCCGAAAAGACCAGCCTCAAGCGCAAGGACGTTGTCGCTGTATTTGACACCCTCTCCGCCCTGATCGAACGCGAGCTGAAAAAGGGCGCGGGAATTTTCAATCTCGTCGGCATGATGAAGATCAAGATGATTTACAAGCCGGCGCAACCGGCGCGTAAAGGCATCAACCCGTTCACCAAGGAAGAAGTGATTTTCAAGGCCAAGCCGGCGCGCAACGTCGTCAAGGTACAGCCGCTCAAATCGCTCAAGGAGATGGTGTAAGCGCAGGCCGGAAATCCGGTTTTCGCCCGCAAGAAGAGGGAGAGACGAATTGGCCGCGTTTCGCGGCGAGCCATGCGCCAGGGAAGGCGCATGGCTGTTCGGTGGTTTACGCCTGATGCCAACGGCTCAGGTAACGAGCGGATATCGGTAAACGCCCGGATTACCGAGCGTTATTCATCCTCCTCTTCGTCCACATCTTCTTCTTCGTCGTCCTGGTCTTCATCCTCGTCCTCGGTTACTTCCTCTTCATCGGCTTCTGAATCGTCCTCGTCCTCGGATTCGACCTCTTCAAGGTCCATCCCATACCAGTCGTCCAGATCGATTTCATTCTTGGTACCGTCGGCGAATTGCACTTCGAGGGTTCCGATATTCTCGTCAAACGCGATCACCTCGAACGTCTTTCCGTCTTCATCCTCGTAAACAGTCCCTACTACGGGTTCTTCGTACATCGGCATGACTCAAATCTCCCGGAAAAGTCAGGTCAACAGGAAAACACAAAATACACAGTATTTGTTATGGTACGAAAATGGCCAAAGTGCAAGTCAACCACGCCCTTTTATCACAACACTTTCCGCACTATGCTTCAACCGCCGGGAAACGGGGATAGGCGCCACCTTAAAGAGGAGAAACAACATGGCCACAGACTGCCTGTTTTGCAAGATGGTATCGGGACAAATAAAGCCGGACAAAGTCCATGAAGACGCGGAGGTGCTGGCATTCCGGGATATCCACCCCAAAGCCCCGGTACATGTTCTGGTCATTCCCAAAAAACACATCGCCACGCTGAATGACCTTGGCCCGGAACATAGCGATCTGGTCGGCAAACTGTATCTGGCGGCGGCCAACATTGCGAAACAAACGGGGATTGCGGATTCCGGCTACCGCACGGTCATGAACTGCAACGCCGATGCCGGGCAGTCCGTGTGGCATATTCATCTGCATCTGCTCGGCGGCCGCCCGCTGGCCTGGCCACCGGGTTGAAACCAGTTAAAGAGTGATATAGATAAAAGTGAATGAACCCATCTCAAAACGAATGTAGGGTGGGCACCGTCCACCGTCGGACAGTCACCGAAGCCCTGCTGGTGGGCGATGCCCACCCTACAAACTTCGTTCTGCCACAAACAAAAACCCCGGCAAGACAAAGTCCTGCCGGGGTTTTATTTACAGAGCAATATCTAAAGTATATTCTAAAATGGAATATCGTCGTCAAAATCCGCAGTGGCCGCCGCGGTATTCTTCGCGCCGGGTTTCGCCGCGCCGTGATCGGTGGGGGGCTGGTCCTGATTGAAACTGTCGCCGCTGGGGGCTCCTGCGCCGGAACGCGAACCGAGCATCTGCATCTCATTCGCGACAATTTCCGTCGTGTAACGTTCGTGCCCTTCCTTGTCCTGCCACTTGCGGGTTTGCAGTCTCCCCTCCACGTATATCTGCGAGCCTTTCTTCAGGTATTCTCCGGCGATCTCCGCCAGACGCCCGAAGAACACTACCCGGTGCCACTCGGTCTTTTCCTGCTTCTCGCCGGAAGTTTTATCCTTCCACGACTCCGAGGTGGCGATCGTCACATTGGCCACCGCCGATCCGTTGGGGGAATAACGGACTTCAGGATCCTTACCCAGATTGCCGACCAGAATTACCTTGTTTACACCACGTGCCATGTCAAATCTCCATTAGGTTAATCACGGAGCCCTTACCAGAACTCAAAATCGTTTCTCCGTGAAATTGAGGGTGGCCCATCATAGCCAGAATCAAATGCCGGCACAATTCCACCGCGCAACAGGCGTCACGCGCGCAGAACCGATGCATTTCAGGGATTTACAAAGAATTTTTAAGGGCAACTATCTGAATGGAAAATCAAAAAGAGAGAAAAATGAACAACTGGCCAAATTGGACTCAGCGACCCGTCAGTCCGACGGCAGCAACTTGCGCAGGGCGCGCTCATCCAGTTTATGTTTGTCCACTTTGATATAAGCCACACTCTCTTCGTCCATCACCATGGCCTCGGTCACCCCCGTCACCGCGGACAGTTTCTTTTCCAGGCGGCGTGCCTCCACCGCGCTCAGCTTACGCACGTGGAACATCAGGTTTTTCACGGCGGGCAATGACTTCATGCCGAAGGCAAACACTAGCCAGACGGCGATCAAACCGGCCCCGAAAATAAACACAGAGGAAGGGCCGAAATAATGCGAAAGCAGGCCGCCCAGCGCACCGCCCACGAAAAAACCAAAGGACTGGAAGGTGTTGTACACCCCCATCGCCGTGCCCTTGGCACCGGCCGGCGCGATCTTGGAAATGATCGATGGCAGGCTGGCCTCGAGGATATTGAAGGCCACGAAATAAACCGACATCACCGCAAAAATTCCCCAGAAATTCTCGATTGCCACCACAAACGCCAACTGTGCCACCAGCATCAACGCCACGGCACCGATGAAAACTTCCTTGAGCTTGGCCTTTTTCTCGCCGTAAATAATCGGCGGTACCATGAAAATAAATGAAATAACCATCACCGGCAGATACACCTGCCAGTGGTGATTGGCATCGATACCGCCGGTCTGGCGCAGGGCAAACGGCACTACCATGAACATCGCCATCTGCACCGCGTGCAGGGAAAAAATCCCGAAATTAAGCCGCGCGAGTTCACGATTACGCAACACATCCCAAAGTTTTGCCGGCACGGCCTCGGCATCGGAGTGAAAACGACTCACCCGCGGGTTCGGCACGGCAAATTTCACTACAAAAATAGCCAACAGCGCCAACACACCGGTCATGGCAAAAATTCCCGGAATGCTGATGAGGTGATAGAGCGCCGGACCGAGAATCAGGGACAGCGCAAAGGTGAGGCCGATGGTCATGCCGATCATGGCCATGGCCTTGGTGCGGTGTTCTTCCCGCGTCAGGTCCGCGAGCAACGCCGTCACGGCCGCGGAGATGGCGCCGGCCCCCTGAATCGAGCGCCCGATAATCACCATGTATATGTCCTGGGCGTTGGCGGCGACAAAACTGCCGAGCGCAAACAGCACCAGACCGAAATAGATCACGCGTTTGCGGCCGAGATAGTCGGAGGCCATGCCGAAAGGGAGCTGCAGAATCGCCTGGGTGAGGCCATAGACACCGAGCGCCATGCCGATCAGGGTAAGGCTCTCTCCCCCCGGCAGTGTTTCAGCATAGACCGCAAAGACCGGCAGGATCAGAAACATCCCCAGCATGCGCAGGCCATAAATACTGGCGAGCCCAATGCTGGCGCGCAGCTCAAGACGGGTCATGCGTTCGGAAAATGCCATATTTTGTTGGGTTTATTGGGCAAAGGGGCACATTTTGCGTATATTAGCAGATCGCCCTTTGACTAGTCAGTTTCAGACATGGACACCATTCGAATCCGCGGCGCACGCACGCACAATCTGAAGAACATCGACGTCGATCTGCCGCGCAACAAACTGACCGTTATCACCGGGCTCTCCGGCTCCGGCAAATCGTCGCTCGCCTTCGACACGCTCTACGCCGAGGGGCAGCGCCGCTATGTCGAGTCGCTGTCGGCCTACGCGCGCCAGTTTCTCTCGCTCATGGAAAAGCCGGACGTCGATCTGATCGAAGGCCTCTCCCCCGCCATCTCCATCGAGCAGAAATCCACCTCGCACAACCCCCGGTCCACCGTGGGCACAGTCACAGAGATCTACGACTACCTGCGTCTGCTGTATGCCCGCGTCGGCGAACCGCGCTGCCCGGAGCACAAGGCCGCCCTCTCGGCCCAGACTGTGAGCCAGATGGTGGACCATGTGATGATGCTGCCGGAGGACACCAAGCTCATGCTGCTCGCCCCCATGGTGGACGATCGCAAGGGCGAACACCTGCACATCCTCGACAGGCTGCGCACACAAGGTTACATCCGCGCCCGCATCGACGGCGTGGTGGTGTCGCTCGACGAGGCGCCGGATCTC
>CAYIQV010000031.1:0-10708 GCA_964365635.1 uncultured Acidiferrobacteraceae bacterium | reverse complement strand
ATCATCGCCGGACTCTTGCCGATCCTGTGGAGCAGCGGCACCGGTTCGGAGGCAATGCAACGCATTGCCGCGCCCATGGTCGGCGGTATGCTGAGCGTGGCGCTGCTCACGCTTGCGGTAATTCCAGCGACATATCTGTTATGGAAGGAGCACCAACTAAAGAAGACTGGAAATAGCGAAGGCTAACCGCGCTTGCGCACGTAAAACCGCAAGGTGCCGCCTGTGTCCTCCACGCGAATCAGTTCGTGACCGGTGCGGCCACACCAGGCGGGGATATCCATGCGCGCGCCGATGTCGGTGGCAACCAACTCCAGCACTTCGCCGGGCTGCATGGCCTTGATGGCGCGGTTGATTTCGACAATCGGCACCGGACAACACTGGCCGGAGGTATCGATGGTACGGCTGGGATTTCCTGATTCGGTGGGCATATTCTCTTCTCGTCATCTACTTGAGCAGCCAGGCCTGCTTGCTCCGCCACCGGCGCATCTGTGGCATCACTTCCACAAACCAGCGTCCGGCTGAAAAAAGTATAGACCGATTCTGCGAGGACGATGACAACCTGTTCCGCCGTCTCAGAGAAGCATTCCACCCTCGCTCATGGGGATGAAGAATATAGTC
The DNA here is from genome assembly GCA_964365635.1 of uncultured Acidiferrobacteraceae bacterium. GTDB lineage: Bacteria > Pseudomonadota > Gammaproteobacteria > Acidiferrobacterales > Sulfurifustaceae > Sulfuricaulis. The sequence goes on along the minus strand of CAYIQV010000031.1, from coordinate 10,090 downwards.
GTGCCATATCCAGACCCAGATGGGGATTTAAAGCCTGATTCTGGAGAAATATGTCCATGTGGATGTCCGCTGGCAGGCATCGACAGATATACTCCCCGGGATGGGCAGAAACCGGCTTCCACGACCCAAGAGTGCGGCGTACATCACACCGGAAGGCGCGCAGCGCCTGCGCGAAGAACTCGATCACCTGTGGCGTGTGAAACGCCCGCAGGTCACCCAAGCCGTCTCGGAAGCGGCCGCGCAGGGCGACCGCTCGGAAAACGCGGAATACATCTACGGTAAAAAGCAATTGCGTGAAATTGACGGGCGCATCCGTTTTCTGCAGAAGCGTCTGGATGAACTTGTTATCGTCGACCGCACACCGGACGATCAAAGCCGCATCTTCTTTGGCGCGTGGGTGCGACTGGAAAATGAAGCGGGTAAGGTTGTCGAATACCGTATTGTGGGTCCAGACGAATTCAATCTCGAGAAAGGCCAGATCAGCATCGATTCGCCGCTCGCGCGTGCCTTACTGAAGAAGGGTGTCGACGACGAGGTTGCAATAGACATCAACAACAAGCAAACCACCTACTCCATTCTGGAGGTACGTTACCATTCCTGAATGCCGGTCTGACTCCTGCAAGACTACAGCCTGCGCAAGCTGATCCTATTCCCTGTCCGGCTGATATTTTCCGTAAGCATAAAACAGTTGAGTCGGCTCCCCCTCCGACTTCCGACCGATCCATACCAGATGAAGAATGCCGTGTTCATCAAACACCACGGAAGGATTTGTCTGCTCGTCATTTCCTGAAACCGCCGCAAGGGTGTGGTCACCGCTCCAGCCTTTCTTCGTTTTCCAGGAATACCAGATACCGGGAGAACCATCTCTGTCGTCATCCCATGCAACGACAACCTGACCCTGTGTGTTCCACGCCATGGCAGGATGCCACTGCGCATACCCTTCGGCAAAGACGTCCTGCACAAGTTCGTTTGCGCCGAACGTCGCGCCCGAGTCCTGGCTGAATGCCGCGTAGATATCGTAAGCCGTTTGAAAGCCACGCTTGTCCATCCAGGCCGCGACCACATGTCTTCCACCGTAACTGGCCAGGACCGGCCGCGTCACACCGCTGCCACGCCCATCACTCTTTGATTTCTGGACTGGCTCATTGAGAAGCCTGCTCTGCCCATACGGTTTTCCGACAGGCGCTTGGGCATAGAGCAAAATCGTATGTCCCCGTCTGCGATCTTCCCAGACAACGGTTACACCATCTTGGGTTGCGGCAAGCGCGGGATACAGTTGGTCCCCAACCAGAGCTGGCGGATCAACTGACTGGCTCCTCGCAATATGCAAACCTGCCCCCGTCGCGGTATCGATGACCGTCGTCATGATCCGCGAATAACGACCGTCACGACGACACCATGCAGCAATCACCTTGCCGGGAGCTGGCGAAGCAAATGTAATTTGAGATGACTCTGAATCGTCTACTCGAAACGAAGGATCGAGGCCCACGACCGATGCCTTGCGAACCCACACCGCATTGTCCTGCTCCCAACCCACCAGAAACTGCCCATGCCCCACCGGCACGATTGATGGCGCGTAGGCAACACGACCATTACTGACCCGCAGCTCCTTGCTGAACTCGGCTGCATCCTGCCTCCTGAAGGCCACAAACACCTGAGGCCCACCATGGCGGTTATCCTCCCAGACCACGGCGACAACACCGCCAGAGACCGCGATGCTTTTGCGGCCGGACGAATCCAGGTGGTGAAAAGTTTTTCCACGACCTGTTGGGGTAACGGCAATTCGTTCACTAAAAGTCCACTGGTCAGCAAGCACATGTGCGCTGCAAAACAGAATGGCAGAGGCAAACAAACGACGCATCAAGAGGGGTTCTTGGCGAGGTAATCGGAAAGCGACTGGGTTTTGTAATGGCCCTGATACACGTACCGGTCGTACTGTCTAAAATCGGTAATCTTCTGGTATCCCGGAATTTTGGCGATCGGTCTGCCATCCGGTTCGAGAAAAATGAAAACAGGCGTCACCAGGGCCTTGAGCCGGGCACCGAACTCCATCTCCGTAACGCGCTCACCATTTGGTAGTGTCAGACGACGGTCACTCCCCGCATCCACGTAGGCAAGCACATAGTGCTCGGTGTAGATCTACTTCATAGCCGTATCAATGAATGATTCTTTGTTGGTCTTGTCGCAATAACCGCATCCGAGACGGCCGTAGTAGAGAAAGACCTTCTTGTTCTCCTGCCTCGCCTTCTGAACAGCTTCATCGTACGGCAGGAAGGGATAACCGGCCGGTGGGTCAGCGAAAATCCTGCCTGAACAGAAAAAGAACCAAGCCAGCAGAACAACGCATTTAACAAGAATAGGCCTGTTTATCATCTCAGCATTCCTCATGCGGCATGGCCGCTTCATACCAGCAGCTGGTACCAGATTTTTGCGGCCGTCGCGGCAATCAGGGCGGAAAGCACGCCGCGTAAAAGCTTGCGTGGTGTGCGCTGGCTTAACATACTGCCTGCCTGTGCACCGATCAGTACACCTACAACCACAACTGCCGACAGCATATATGGTATTTGGCTCGTCCCGGCCCGCCCCAGGAGAACGGCCACGGAGGAGGCAATACCGATCACCATGGCGGTGCCAATGGCTATCCGTGTGGGGATTTTCAGCACATAAAGCATGATTGGAATGAACAGAAATGCGCCACCCTGACCGATGATGCCGGAAAGAACGCCCATGCCCAAACCCACCAGAACGGCGGTCGATCTGTTAAACACAATCTCGGCTGGATCAGGATCGGGGCCATCTTCCGTTCGGGGTATCAGCATGAGACATGCCGCGATAATCGCCATCATGGCAAATACCATCAGAATAGCCTCTGAAGTTAGCCAATCCGATGCAATCGAACCCGCCAGAGATCCCGCCGCCATGCTCACGCCCATGGCTATTGCCAGTTCAGAACTGATTCGGTTATAGCGTTTATGTCCCACCGCGCCGGACAACGCACCGGCAAAACTCTGCACCGAGGTAATACCGGCCACGGTCTTCATGGAAAGCACGCCAACATGCAACGCGGGAGGCACATAAAGCAGCAAGGGGACCATGATGATCCCCCCACCGATACCCAGCAAGCCGGACATGAAGCCTCCGAGCAGGCCGAGGGCAAACAGCGTTATATGTAATCCCGCGTCAACCATGCGAGCCGGTACTACAGCACGAACGCTGGCTTTATATATGCCACCTGACCGGCCTCGGCGCGCGTTACACCGTCACGACGGGTGAAACTCACCGGGAATTTTTCGCTATTGGCTTTAACGACCCTGCCGATGATGGCAGTGTCCATAAAACCGAGCTCTTTGAGCTTGGCGACACAGGAATCGGCAATTCGCCCATCGACAGATATGAGCAAGCCACCATTTGTTTGTGGATCGGTGAACACCAGCTGGTCATCGATGTTCCACTCGTCAGCAAAATCCAGGGAGTCGCCATAGCTGTGCATGTTGCGGTAGGCGGCGCCGGGCACCTGTCCTTCCTTGACCAGGGACCACGCCTCTTCGATCACCGGGACGGAGTCAGTATCAATCTCCATACGCACCTTGGCGCCCTTTGCCATTTCAATGAGGTGCCCGGCAAGACCAAAACCGGTTACATCAGTCAATGCGTGAACACCCTCCTGCCGGCCCAACCAGGAACCTGGTGTATTCAGTTGCGTCGCGGCAAATACAAACTTCTCATAGCATGCGGGCGTAATCACGCGCGTCTTGATGGCGCTCGCCAGAATTCCTATCCCCAGGGGTTTCGTCAGTATCAACACATCGCCAACCTTCGCGCCGGCATTGGTTTTAAAAAGGCTGGTGTGTACAAGCCCCACCACCGAAAGACCAAAGATAGGCTGCGGATTGTCGATGCTGTGGCCACCCGCCAGTGGCACGCCCGCCTGCCGGCAGGTGGTCACGGCTCCATGCATGATTTCCTGCATCGTTTCCATCGGAAGCTGGTTGACAGGAAAACCGACGAGAGCGTTGGCGATAATCGTGTCTGCCCCCATGGCGTAAATATCACTTAACGCATTGGCGGCGGAGATCTGTCCATAGGTGTAGGGATCATCCACGATCGGTGACGAGAAATCGGTGCTGAAGACCACGGATTGGTGGTCATTGATCCTCATTACCGCCGCATCATCGCTGTGCTCGATGCCTACAAGCAAACGGGGATCACTCCATTGCTTCGGAACCTTCTCAAGAATCTGCTTCAGTGCAGTCGGATCAATCTTGCAGCCACAGCCCCCGGACTGTGAATACTCAGTAAGTTTGCACGCCCCCATGCTTATCTCCTTGAATGTTGTGTGAACGAAATGTTAATTAAATGTTAACAAATTATTACAACCAACTGCGCCCGACTTATATCGGGGTCGCACCCTAAAACTGGTGTATGTCACCAGAAAATTCTTGAGGGGCCACCATGGACTGAAGATGTTACCGCGTGATTTGGCGTCCCATACCTTTTCCTATTGCTCCTTGCGACGCCAACGGCGTTGATGCGGAACAGAAATTCATGGTAAATGGTAAAAATAGGAGAAGCAACGGGATCAAACAGACAATTCACAAACCGGGGGACAAAGCCCACTGGATGAGGCTTGGTACAGCGAGGTAAGCGATGGGTAGACAGCCCTATATTATCTTTCTCTAATACACTAAATCGAGCGTATATTAACCGCCTTCTGTTGCAGTAGGCGCTGCAGGTCTGCCAGCGGTACCGGCCGGCTGAAGTAATAACCCTGGCCGAAGTCACAACCCCACTGCTGCAACAGTTTTACAATCGCCTCCGACTCGATGCCTTCGGCAACCACCTTGAGGCCAAGGTTGTGCGCCAGCTCAATGGTGGAACGGACTATCGTGACATCGTCATCGTCTTCGGACATACCCATGACAAATGACTTGTCAATCTTGAGCTTGTCGACCGGCAACTTCTTAAGATAGGCAAGCGATGAAAAGCCGGTACCGAAATCGTCGATGGCCAAACTGATACCCATATCGTGCAATTCACCCAGAACCATAATGGCAAGGTCCGTGTCGGCCATCATGGCGCTTTCGGTGATCTCTAATTCCAGTTTGGACGGCGGGATACCTAATGTATCCACCGCTTCCCTGATGGTAGTGACCAGTTCAGGATCATGAAGGTTCCAGACAGACAGGTTGATCGACAGTCGTACCTCAATCCCCTTGCGCCGCCAGTCGTAGCATTGATATATCGCCGTGTTCAATACCCAGTTGGTCAGGGCCTTGATCTGGCCAGTCTGTTCGGCAATCGTGATTATCTTTTCCGGTGAGATCATGCCATGTTCGGGATGTTTCCACCGAAGCAGGGCCTCCACGCATACCAGCTCACCCGTGCGCAGGTCAAAGAGCGGTTGATAGTTCAGATCCAACCCGTGTTCCTGGATCGCATCATGAAGATCCTTCTCCAGCGCCAGACGTTCCACGCTGTGCGTATCCTGCTGCGGATTATAAAAAGTACAGCCACTGTTCAGGCGCTTCGCGTTATACATGGCTACATCGGCATGACGCGTCAGCGTTTCAGCATCATCTCCATGCTCAGGGAACAAGGCGACACCCAGGCTGCTACCGATATAAAGACTATGGTGCCCGAGATCAAACACCTTCTTGAGCGCTAATAGTATTTTCTGTGCGACGTGGTTTGCATAAACTGCATCAGCCTGGGGAAGCAGGACAGCAAATTCATCTCCTCCGAGGCGGGCCACGGTATCCGTGGGGCGCACAATATACGTTAATCGCTGGGAGACCTGCCGAAGGATATCGTCACCTACCTGATGCCCCAGGGTATCGTTAATCTCCTTGAAGCGATCCAAGTCCATCATTATCAGGGCCAGCCCAATACTATGGCGAGACGCAGACTGTAATGCCTGTTGCAGGCGATCGTGCAGCAGCGTGCGATTGGGAAGTCCGGTCAACGCGTCGTGCATTGCCATATGTGCGATGGCCGCTTCCTGGCGTTTACGATCTGTCATATCGGCGACAGAACCGGACATCCGCACGGCATTCCCGAAAGGCCCGCGTATGGCCTTGCCACGCATCAGCAGCCACACAACGGTACCCGTGGAATGCTGTATGCGAAACTCGCACAGGAACAGATTTTTCTTATTGGCATCATCAAGATAGGCAGCCAATTGGCTGATTACGGATTCGCGATCGTCGGGATGAATGATCTCTCCCAGAATCTGTCTCGGGTTGTTGACATACTCTTCGGTGGTCGCCAGTCCAAGGATGTTATTCAGTTGCGTGGAAAAAAACGCACGGTCACTCAGGATGTCCCAGTCCCATATACCGTCATTGGATCCTGCAACAGCGAGCGCAAAGCGCTCCTCGCTGCGGCGGCGCATCATCTCGATCTTCCGCGTTTTCCTCAGGAAGTGATACGTGACCAGAATGGCGAAAAACAGAAATACGATGGAGGCAACCAACAGAGCCATTTGTCGTGCCTGCGCACGCAATTCATCTCTGGCCTGACGTGCCTGAAGTCCTTCATCAAGACCGGCGGCGGGTATGAAGATCTGAGCGCCGTATTTCTCGTCGCCAAAACGACGAATCAAAGCCTGTGCCCGATCGGACGCCAGGTAATTCAGAAACGATTCTGCCAGAGGCTGGTTGACATTGGGCACACGCTCACGGTTGACGACGATGGCGGAATAATAGTTCCGCAACAGCGCGTTATCCCTGTATAGCGGCACGATCTGGTCATGCAATAATTCTCGCATCACCTGATAAGTCCCCAGATCGACAAAGGTGTAGGCCTGAAACAGGGCGGCGTTTTCCAGAGTGGCGCGTGAACTGGTGCTGGTTGCCTCATAACCCACCCAATCCGGCGTAACACCTGCCAGCAGCCACAGGCTATCCAGCTTTTGCGATGTGCCAGATCGGCTGCCCGACGCGTAAAATGTGACCTGCTCCTTCGCCAGACGCTTGAGTACCGTAACAAGGTCCTTCTCGCTGGCAATCTTCAGGCGGTCATTGGGAGGGCCTGCGATAATAAATTCGTTGTACATAAACGTGATTCGATCTGTCCCATATCCCCCTTCCGTAAAAAGTTTTTCACCTGAAGGGACATGAGTAATGACAAGATCCGCGCGGCCGAGACGGCCGTAATCCAATGCCGTCAGCGCGCCGACTGTTTTTACTTCTACCGTGACGTCCTGATTGTCTTTCTTGAAGTCATTGATAAGCGCATCAATCACTCCGGTATCGGTCGCCGTCTGGGCGGAGACGATGCGCAGTCGCTTGTTTTCATCAGCTACAACATCCTCTGCCAGGGACAGCATGGCAATCAAGGTGAAAAAAATAAGCCACGGAGTTAACTTGCCCGCATTGAATGGCCAATGGTCACTGCTTCGCGTGCTGGTTGGCTTATTTATTACGGCAGGATGAAACATATGGTCAGTCCATAACCACAAGTGATTATTTCTCGAATAGCCAAGGTACAGAAGGCCGAGAAGGAAATGTTGACCCTCGGTTACTCCGGCCAGAAATCTTGGATTCTTTGAATATAGACTGCTTTTCTGTCATTGCTCGGAGAATATTGGTGCGGGGCCATCCCCAGAGTCTGTATCTCACTGTTTTCAATAGAAAATGAGGATAACTTTGCCAGCGGATTCAAAAACGGCTTGTGTGTCCAGCTCCGCCGGGAAAACCAACCGCCTGAAATTCCTCACCGCGCCGGCCGGGCTGTCGGTAAAAATCAGATCGTGGCGGATCTGCCGGTACCGGCAATACCAGGTACCGGCCCGAGTCCAGCGAGTTTCAGGACGTCAAGTCCGCCCATCACCGCCAGGAAGCGTTCCCCCGGCACCGGCTTGCTGAACAGAAAGCCCTGCATCTCGTGGCAACCGATCGTCCTCAGGAACCGCACCTGCTCACGGGTTTCAACGCCCTCGGCCAGGATGCCGAGGCCCAGGCTTTTCGCCATCGCCGCGATAGCGGTCGTGATGGCGGCGTCGCTCTGGCTGCGGTTCACGTCACGGATAAACGAGCCATCGATCTTGAGAAGATCGATGGGAAAGTGCCGGAGGTAATTCAGGGACGAGTAACCCGTGCCAAAATCGTCGATGGACAGATACACGCCGATCTTCTTGAGTTCGCGCATCAGGTCGAGCGCCTGTTCGGTGTCTTCCACCAAAACGCTCTCCGTCAGCTCGAGTTCAAGGCAATGAGGCGGCAGCCCGCTGTCTGCGAGCGCACGCTGCACGCTGGCGATGAGGGAACCGGAGCGGAACTGCCTCATGGAGAGATTCACCGAAATGCGCAGGTGGCTGTGCCCGGCATCGTGCCACTGCCGGCACTGCCGGCACGCCTGCTGCAGTACCCATTCGCCGGCGGGAATAATCAAACCCGTGTCCTCCAGCAAGGCAATGAATTGTTCAGGCAGCACCAGGCCCTGCGTGGGATGCTGCCAGCGCAACAGGGCCTCCGCCCCGTTTAGCACGCCGGTGGCAATATTGACCCGCGGCTGATAGTAGAGGACAAACTCCCGGTTCTGAAGCGCCTTTCTCAGCCCCATCTCGTATTCCAGACTTTCCTGCGCCCGCGCATTGAGCTCTTCCGTGTAGCAGACGTAGCGGTTGCGGCCTGTTTCTTTGGCCCGGTGCATGGCGGCATCCGCGTCCTTCAGCAGACGCTGCACGTCTTTCGTCGCGCCCGGATAAGTCGCGATGCCGATGCTCGCCGCCCTCGTGCCCAAGACTGTCATTGATGACCTTGAAGCGGTCCACGTCGATGAACATGATTCCGAGCAAGGTTTTGTTGCGCTCCGCCATCTGGACGGCGTGCTCCAACCGGTCCTTGAACAGCGCCCGGTTCGCCAGACCGGTCAGCGCATCATGGTAGGCGAGATAATGAATTTTCTCCTGTTGTGCCTTGCGCTCCTCATTTTCATGCCGCTGGATGATGCGGTCGGCGCGGCGGACGATCAGGAGCAGAAAAAGGTATAACAGCAATAGCAGGGTAGTCACACCCGCGAGCACGGTGTATTCGGTGCGCTCGATGTCCGCGACCATGGAGGTGACATCGGAATAGACCTCGAACACCCCCTCCACCGGTGCGTCCGGCGATTGGCGAAGAGGAATATACGACGACAGAAGATTGCGGTTTTCGATGACCTGCTCGGTGGCGGAAAAGCGATCGCGAAAAACCAGATCGCTCATGGTCTCACCCGCTTTTGCTCTTTGGAACCCGGGATTGCCGTCCTTGTTTTCACCGATCTGTCTGGCTTCCGTCGAGAAGACGGTGAGGCCATCGAGGTTATAAATTTTAATTTTGACGATCCGAAGGCCACGCACCTTCTGCAGCACGTCTTTCCTGAGGCTGGCGCTTTCCGGACGCGTGGCGAGTTCTGAAACAGGAACGCCGCCCGCCTGGGCTACGAACGCCCCGTATTTCGGCCAGAGGGTATTCGCGAGCGCCTGCGTAAGGGCGGCATTAGTCTGGGTTTCGTGTTCAATCAGGGCCCTGACGGCGATCGTGCGATAAAACACGCCCAAGACAATAGCGACCAGCACGATGCCCACCAAGCTGGCAATCGAGTAGACACGCGTAAGTCGGAACATGGCGGCCAAATCCCTCTTGCAGGATGCGAAAACGAAAACAGCTTTACCTTGCCAAACTGATCTTTCCTGATGGGTGCTCGAAAATCTTCATCCACACACAACTAAATATGCGCATAGACCGTGCCAAAAATGGAAAAGTCCATGAATCTCCAAGGAAAATGCCGGAAGGTAACGTTCAGATCTGCCGAGCCGCTCCGCCCAAATACATGCGACGCACGTCATTGTTGGCCAGCAGTTTCTCGCCGGTATCGGTAAAACGATTGTAGCCAAGCTCCAGCGCATAACCGCGGTCGGAGAGCTCGAGCGCGCGGGCGGCATTCTGTTCCACCATAAGCAAGGTGCGGCCCTGGCTTTTGAGCGTCAGCAACTGCTCGAAAATCAGATCGACATATTTGGGGGAAAGACCGAGCGAAGGCTCGTCGAGAATGACCAGCCGCGGGTTCAGCATGAGCGCGCGTCCGATGGCGAGCATCTGTTGCTCGC
>CAYIQV010000030.1:0-10713 GCA_964365635.1 uncultured Acidiferrobacteraceae bacterium | reverse complement strand
AGCCGGCCTTTTCCAGGATGACGCGCAGGCGTTTGAGGGCCTCGACCTGGATCTGACGCACCCGTTCACGGGTAACACCGATATCCGCACCCACTTCTTCCAGTGTGGCAATCTCGCGGTGATTCAGGCCAAAACGGCGCTCAACCACTTCGCGTTGCTTGTCGTTCAACTCATTCAGCCATTGCTCGATCAGCGCCTGCAGGTCGGTGCGTTGCAACACCTTTTCCGGATCGGGAGTGCGCTCATCGGCAATGGCATCCAGCAGCGAGCGGTCGGGGTCGTCATCCAACGGCGCATCCACCGAGGACACCCTCTCATTGAGGCCAAGCATGCGCTTCACATCATCGAGCGGCTTGTCCAGAAGGTTGGCCACTTCCTCGGGCGTGGGTTCGTGGTCAAGCTTCTGTGAAAGATGACGCGCGGCGCGTTGGTAAATATTGATTTCTTTCAGGACGTGCACCGGAAGGCGAATGGTGCGTGTCTGGTTCATAATGCCACGTTCGATGGTCTGGCGAATCCACCAAGTGGCGTATGTCGAAAACCGGAAACCACGTTCAGGATCAAATTTCTCCACCGCGCGGATCAAACCAAGATTACCCTCCTCGATCAGATCAAGCAGCGCCAGTCCACGGTTCATGTAGCGGCGGGAAATTTTAACGACGAGGCGCAGGTTGCTCTCGATCATGCGAGCACGCGCCTTCATGTCGCCCTTTTGCGCGCGTCGGGAGAAAAATACTTCCTCCTCAGCAGTCAGAAGTGGTGAAAAGCCGATCTCTTTAAGATAGATGCGTGTCGCGTCAGCGTGAGCATAATAGACTTCTTTAACCCCGCTGGCTTTTGTCCCGGTCTCGGGTTCATCTTCCGATGCGGCGGGTCTTCTTGCGACAACGGATGTTTCTTCCCCTTCCTCGTCTTCTTCTTTTTCTTCTTCCTTTTCTTCTGCAGGGGTGGTCTCTTCGTCAACTTCCACCTCTTCCGTCTCGCGCGATTCGACGGCGTCCTCTGTTCTCCGGCCACGGGCTCTTCGGTCAGTGGCGCGTCTTCTTTCGACAACGGGTGGCTTGCGCGGGGGCATAATTACTTTTTGGGAAGATAGTTCAGTGGATCCACCGGGGCACCGCGATACCTGATTTCGAAATGCAATTTAACCTTGTCTACTCCGCTGTTTCCCATGGCGGCAATCTTCTGGCCACGTTTTATCACGCTCCCTTCCTTGACGTAAATCTTGTCGCAGTGGGCGTACGCGCTCAGAAAATCGGCGTTGTGTTTGATGATAATAAGCTGTCCGTAGCCACGAAGTCCACTACCTTGATAAACAACCTGCCCGGTTTCCGCCGCCAAGATGGGTTGGCCCTTCTTGCCGCCAATATCAATGCCCTTGTTAGGACCATTGGCCGCATACGGATCCAGTATGCTGCCCTCCGCCGGCCACGCCCAGGATCCATATTTGGGTGCGGAGTTCTTGGACACCGTCCCGGGTTTTTCGACAGGGGCAACTCTGCGCACAGAAGAATCTTTACTGCTGGCGGGTGTGCCTGGTGGAAGTGACGCGGGTTGTGTTTTTTGCCGCCCTTGACGCTCGGTTTCCGCATCCGGCGGATAGAGACGCAATTTCTGCCCGGGCACAATGGTATAGGGGGAGCGAATGTGGTTCCACGCGGCCACTTCCTTATAGTCGCGTCCGGAATCCCAGGCGATGCTATATAACGTATCGCCCGCCTGCACCTCCCGGTATTCGGATTCCGGCTGCCGGAGTCCCGCGCCGCGCTCGCCAACAGGCATGAGGGGTTTAATGTGGCATGCCGTCAAAAAAACAGCCAACCACAGTCCAGCAACGATACGGTTCAAAAGGGCAACCATCCGTTCAATTACAGCCAAGCCACAGCGATCAGGCGGGATTTTTGACGAGCGGGACAAAATTGACCATCACCAAACGCTCGCTGGTAAACCCTTTATCGGTATTCTGTATCAACCGCAATTCCTGCGTCGTCGAATCGCCAACAGGAATGACCAGTCTCCCGCCGGGCGCGAGCTGTTCCAGCAGCGATTTGGGCACCTCCAGTGGCGCAGCCGTGACGATGATCGCGTCATAGGGGGCATGCTCCTTCCACCCCCCACTGCCATCAGAAAGGCGGATTTGGACATTGCGGCAACCCAGTTCGTGCAGTCGGCGTCGCGCCTGTTTCATGAGCGGCTCAATACGCTCCACGGAATAGACTGCATCGACCAGTGAGGACAGCACCGCCGTCTGATAACCCGAGCCGGTTCCCACCTCCAGCACCTTACCCGGTCTCCCACCCGCCAGCAGAGCCTGCGTCATGAGCGCCACAATATAGGGCTGCGAGATCGTCTGGCCATTTCCGATGGGCAGTGCCGTGTCTTCGTAGGCGCGGCTTGAGAGCGCTTCATCAATAAACAGATGCCGCGGAACGCTACGCATGGCCTCCAGTACACGTTCATCGCGAATGCCCTCCTCGCGCAACCGTTGAATCAGTCGCTCGCGCGTGCGCTGGGAGGTCATGCCAATGCCGTGAGTATTCGCCTTCAATTGCAACCGGTCCTCGTCAAATTCCTCAGATTTTTTTCAGCCAGGATGAAACCTGATCCAAGGCAGTATAACGGGTCAGGTCGACATGCAAAGGGGTAATCGAGACAAAGTTCTGGCGCACAGCATAAAAATCCGTTCCCGGTCCGGCATCGGCCTCGGGGCCCGGGGCACCGACCCAGTAAATCGGATTCCCGTGCGGATCGGCGGCGCGGATCACGGGCTCGGCCTTGTGCCGATGACCGAGACGAGTCGCCTCGAAGCCGGCGATTCGGTCATAGGGCACGTCCGGAACATTTACATTAAGTATAGTGTCGGCGGGTAACGACTCGCGCTGCAGTTTATCGAGGAGGTGCAAGACAACCTTTGCGGCGGATTCAAAATGCGCGCCGGCTTTTCCCGCGAGCGACACGGCGATGGCCGGCAACCCCAGGAACCGTCCTTCCATGGCGGCGGCCACCGTGCCGGAGTAAATGACATCATCGCCCAGATTGGCGCCGCGGTTGATTCCCGCAATGACGATGTCGGGTTCTTTCGTGAGAAGTCCGGTAATCGCCAGGTGCACGCAATCCGTTGGCGTTCCGTCGACATAATAAAATCCGTTGGTGGCCTGCTGCACCCGCAGGGGGTGTATCAGTGTCAATGAGTTGCTGGCGCCGCTGCGATCGCGCTCTGGCGCCACCACATCCAGTTCGGCCACCGGTGCGAGTGCCTTGGCCAGACAAGCAAGACCCGGGGCGAGGTAGCCATCGTCGTTACTGAGCAGTATGCGCATATTTTGCGGGAAGATAAAAACCGATCGCTGGCGATCAAGACAACATATATTGGTCGGGGCGAGAGGATTTGAACCTCCGACCACCTCCACCCCAAGGAGGTGCGCTACCAGGCTGCGCTACGCCCCGTTTACAGACGGTTGATACTGTTTGCGAGGGATATCCAACAACAAGATTTACGGCGCTTAGACGGCCGTCATCATACCCGAGAATCCGGGTGAGACAAGAAAATTATAATTTTTTCAGCATGTCCAGGACATCTTCGAGCTCGTTGATCAGAGCCTTGACGGCCTGTTGACGGTTGGCGTCCAACAACTGCGGATTATCCATTTCCAGCTTGTTGCGTGCGCCGCTGATGGTAAACCCATCGACATAAAGCAGATTACGGATCTGCCGGATAAGGATCACGTCATGGCGCTGGTAGTAGCGGCGGTTACCGCGGCGCTTGACTGGTTTCAGTTGGGGGAATTCCTGCTCCCAGTAGCGCAACACATGCGGCTTCACGGCGCACAGCTCGCTCACCTCACCAATAGTGAAGTAGCGCTTGCCGGGAATGACAGGCAGCTCGTGGTTCTCGCCCGGATCAAGCATCTACTTCTACCTGTTGTTGTTTCAGTTTTTCCTGCAGCTTCTCGGGATTCGCCCGGGCGTTCTGTTCAACCCGTTCCTTGAGTTTATGGCTGGCACGGAAGGTCACCACACGCCGGGCCGTAATAGGTATCTCTTCACCCGTTTTGGGGTTACGTCCCGGGCGGGGATTTTTCTGACGCAGGGAAAAATTGCCGAATCCGGACAGCTTTACCTGTTCGCCATTGGCCAGGGCTTCACGAATTTTCTCGAAAAAAAGCTCGACGAATTCCTTCGCCTCGCGCTTGTTCAAGCCCAGCTCGTTAAAGAGATTTTCCGCCAGATCTGCTTTGGTCAACGCCATAAATAGCAATCCTTCTTCGTTGTTTTTTAAGGGGCATTTACTGCCGTGGTACTGCCCCCAGCTCTGACTGAAGGACAGAAATCACCTTCGCCATTACCCTTTCTACCTCCGCTTCATTAAGAGTGCGCGAAGAGTCCTGCAAGGTCAAGCCTAAAGCCAAACTTTTTCTTCCGGAATCAATGCCTTTTCCACGATACTCGTCAAATAGCTCAAGGTTTATGAGCAATTTTCCTGCCACCTTGGTAACGCAATCCAGCACCTGTTGGGCAGGAGTTGCCTCGGCCACCACAAGAGAGAGATCACGACGAATCGCAGGAAATTTTGATATTTCATGAAAAATCGGGGCAGTTGCCATCAGAATGGCGGCAATTTTGAGTTCAAACAGGATGACGGGCCGGTCCAAACCCAGTTTTGACTGCTGTTCGGGGTGCAATACGCCCAACATACCTACCAGACTATCCCCCACATAAAGTTCGGCCGTCTGTCCAGGGTGAAGGGCCGGGTGTGACGCCGGCTGACACCGAAGACGCACTCCAAAACCGGCAAGCGCCAGCAGTGCCTCCACATCGGCCTTGGTGTCATAAAAATCCACGGCGCGTTTGGGTAGGCCCCACTGCTCCGCCACGGCCTCACCGGTAACCGCGCCGGCCAGCATGCGCTCCTGTGCGATGCCGTCTGTTTGCGGAAGAAACGAGCGCCCGATTTCAAACACGCGAACCCGGGTCTGCTGCCGGTTCTGATTATAGACAATCGTCTGCAGCAGACCAGCCCATAAGTTCGTGCGCATGGCCGCCATGTCGGCGGCAATCGGATTGGTCAGCAAGAGAGGAGTAACACCCGGATCCAGCATGGCCTGCCACGTTGGGTCTATAAAGCTGTAGGTAATGACCTCCTGGTAATCACGATCGACCAGCACAGAACGCAGGCGCGACTCCGTGACACGCGACTCCGAAACCGGGCGCGTGCCCATGGTGATGGCCGGACGCACACTCGGCAGCTTTTCATAGCCGTGAATACGTGCGATTTCCTCAATCAGGTCAACTTCACGGCTGACATCGAACCGATGGGCCGCGGGCGTCACCTTCCAGCCCTTGCCTGATTTGGTCACGCGCATGCCGAGACGGCGTAACGAATTTTCAATGTCCTTGGCGGGAATGTGCATGCCCAGCAACCGATCTGCCCTTTCCGCACGCAACAGAATGGGCGCTGAACGCGGCAAATGGCGCCGCGCTGTTTTCTCAACAATGGGGCCGGCCTTGCCACCCGCGATCGCCAACAGCAGGGAAGTCGCACGTTCAATCGCCCGCTTTTGCAAACCGGGTTCAACCCCACGTTCAAAACGCTGTGAAGATTCCGTCTGCAAACCATACGACCGCGCGCGTCCGGCGATGGCCTCGGGCCGGAACCATGCGCTCTCAAAAAATATGTGGCGGGTAACACTACCGACCGCCGTATCCATTCCGCCCATGATGCCGGCAAGCGCCAGGGGGCGCTGGTCATCCGCGATCAGGAGGGAGCCGGGTTCGACCTGGATACTTTTCCCATCAAGCAACGAGAGCTGCTCGCCTTTACCGGCATGCCGTATATGAATTGCGCCGGAAAGTTTTTCCAGATCGAAGGCATGCATAGGCTGGCCGAGCTCAAGCATGACGTAGTTAGTCACGTCCACCACCGGGTGAATGCTGCGTATGCCGCACCGGCGCAAGCGTTCCTTCATCCACAAAGGTGTCGTGGCGCCAGGATTGATGTCGGCGATAATGCGCCCGACATAGCTGGGGCAATCCTGCTCCGCATCCAGGACAATCGCAACGCGCCGCCTGGACTTGGCAGGAACCGGTTTGATCTTGGGCGAGTTGCATTTCGCACCGGTAATCGCGGCCAGCTCACGGGCAAGGCCCGCCACGCTCAGACAGTCGCCACGATTCGGCGTCAGGTCAACCTCAAGCACGTTGTCATCGAGACCCAGATACTCAACCAGCGTCATTCCGGGCTTGGCATCGCGATCCAGCACCAGCAGACCCTCGGCCGATTCCTCGATCCCAAGCTCCACGGCAGAACAGAGCATGCCCGACGACGGTACACCACGAATCTCTGCCTTCTTGATGATGGTACCGTTAGGCAGCGTTGCACCTTCCAGTGCGACCGGCGCTTTCATGCCCGTCATGGCGTTGGTGGCACCACAGACGATATCGATAATTTTTGATTTGCCAATGTTGACCCGGCAACAGTTGAGGCGGTCAGCAGATGGATGCGGCGCCATGGAAACGATCTCGCCCACCACTACATGATCGAGTGGCGGCGCCACCGGCGCAATTGCTCCGACCTCAAGGCCGGCCATGGTCAGTCGGTGTGCCAAAGCCTGTGTGTCGAGCTTGGGCGAAACCCACTCACGCAACCATTTTTCGCTGATTTTCATAGGCCGGAATTTTTCTTAGCGGAACTGTTGCAGAAAACGCAGGTCATTTTCGTAAAACAGGCGCAGGTCGTTCACGCCGTAACGCAACATCGCCAGGCGTTCGACACCGAGGCCAAACGCAAACCCGGTCCAGCGCTCGCTGTCGATTCCGACGTGACGGAAAACCTCCGGATGCACCATGCCGCAACCCAGCACTTCGAGCCATCCCGTCTGTTTGCACACACGACAGCCTTTGGCGCCGCAGATGACACAGCTGATGTCGACTTCGGCGGACGGCTCGGTGAAGGGGAAATACGAGGGACGGAACCGGACCTTGAGCGGCTTCTCGAAGAACTGCACCAGAAAATCGCTGAGAATCCCTTTTAAATCGGCAAAACTGACTGATTCATCAACCAGCAAACCCTCCACCTGGTGGAACATGGGGGTGTGGGTGACATCCGAGTCACAGCGATATACACGCCCGCTCGCAATGATGCGTAGCGGCGGCTGGTGCTGCTCCATATAACGCACCTGAACCGGCGAGGTATGGGTACGCAGCAGCGTATGGGCGTCGAAGTAAAACGTATCATGCATCGCGCGCGACGGATGATTCGGCGGGATATTGAGCGCCTCGAAATTATGGTAGTCGTCCTCGATCTCGGGACCATCGGCCATCTCGAATCCCATCTGCGTGAACAGCGTCTCCAGGCGTTCCAGCGTACGGGTAATCGGGTGCCGGCCACCCATGCGCACACCGCGTCCCGGCAACGTGACGTCGATGATCTCACGCGCGAGCTGCTGATCGCGGGCGGAAGACTCGAGTGTCTGCTTGCGCTCGCCCAATTTTCCCTGCAGGGTTTCCTTGGCCTGATTGACGAGCGCACCGACGCGCGGACGTTCCTCGGGCGGCAATCCCCCGAGATTCTTCAACTGTTCGGTGAGCAGTCCTTTCTTGCCAAGGTATCTGACGCGCAGGTCTTCGACAGTGGTTACATCCACCGCCGCCGCGATCGCATTTTCTGCTTCGGCAACCAGCTGTTTCAGTTGTTGCTTGATGGAATCCGTTACGTCGGTCACGCTTCGATTCGCTCCGCTGCCAACATCAATAAAAATAAAAAAGGGAAAGGCCATTGGCCTTTCCCTTTCTGGTACAGAGACCGGCCACCATGTAGCGTGGCCGCGGCGATGACTACATCAGCCGAGCGCAGCCTTGGCCTTGTCAGCCAGAACGGAAAAGGACTTTTTGTCATACACCGCGATATCGGCCAGTACCTTACGGTCGACATCAATGGTGGCCTTTTTGAGCCCGTTCATAAATCGGCTGTAGCTCAGACCGCACTCGCGCGCGGCGGCGTTGATGCGCGCAATCCATAGCGCGCGGAACTCACGCTTGCGGACCCTGCGATCACGGTAGGCGTATTGTCCAGACTTGGCGACCGCCTGCTTGGCGACGCGAAAGACCTTGCGGCGTGCGTTGTAATAGCCCTTGGCCTGCGCCAGTACCTTCTTGTGGCGCGCGCCGGCGGTAACTCCTCGTTTGACTCTTGGCATGTTCTATTCTCCTCAGCTGTGCGGCAGCATTTGACGCAGGCGGCCGGTATCCGTGCTGGATACCATGGAGGTGCCACGCAGTTGGCGTTTACGCTTGCTGCTTTTCTTGGTGAGGATGTGCCGCAGGTGCGAGCTGGAGCTCTTGAAGCCGCCACTGGCGGTCTTCTTGAAGCGCTTGGCGGCGCCGCGGTTGGTTTTCAATTTCAGTTTCGGCATGATTTGGGTACTCCGTCATATTTAGATGCGTCCGCAGGCACTGCCAGGCCCAGGGATGCTTGGTTATAAAAAAGCCGCCTTGTGGTCGGCTAACGCTTGGGCTGGATGACCATCACCATCTGTTTTCCCTCCAGCCGGGGGAACTGCTCGACGCTACCATATTCTTTGAGATCCTGTTCCAGTCGCTTCAGCATTTCCATGCCGAGCTCCTGATGGGCCATCTCGCGCCCGCGGAATCGTAATGTGATCTTCGCCTTATTGCCCTCTTCCAGGAAACGAATCAGGTTGCGCAATTTGACCTGATAATCCCCGGTGTCTGTCCCGGGCCGGAATTTTACTTCCTTGATCTGAATCTGTTTCTGTTTCTTTCTCGCCGCGTGTTTGCGCTTGCTTTCCTCATACTGGAACTTGCCGAAATTCATGATTCGGCAAACCGGTGGCTCAGCGTTGGGAGATATTTCTACGAGATCGAAACCGGATTCTTCCGCCTTGCGCAGGGCATCGATCGAGGAGAATATGCCAAGCTGCTGACCATCACTGCCGATTAATCTGACTCTCGGGGCGTTAATCCGTCCGTTAACACGAACCTCTTTGTCTGTCGCGATGTTTCTACTCCTCCAAAATGTGAACGCCGCGGCCCGCAATTTCCCGGGTGAGCAAGGCACTGAACGCCTCGGGCGTCATACCGCCCAAATCCTCACCCTTGCGCGTGCGCACGGCCAGGGTACCTTCCTGCGCTTCCTTCTTGCCGATGACCAGCAAATAGGGAACACGCTGTAAGGTATGTTCGCGGATTTTAAAGCCAATTTTCTCGTTTCTCAAGTCGGATTCGACCCGGAAACCCTGTTTCTTCAAGGAATTTTCGAGATTCCGGGCATAGTCCGCCTGCTGATCCGTGATGGTCAGCACCACGGCCTGAACTGGGGCAAGCCAGACCGGAAAAGCGCCGGCATGTTCTTCGATAAGAATCCCGATAAACCGCTCCAGCGACCCCAAAATGGCCCGGTGCAACATGACTGGGGTCTGTTTGCTGCCGTCTTCGGCAATATAGGTCGCCCCCAGGCGCCCGGGCATGGAAAAATCCACTTGGATGGTTCCGCACTGCCATACCCGCCCGATGCTGTCCTTGAGCGAGAATTCGATCTTGGGGCCATAGAACGCCCCCTCCCCCGGCTGCAGGTCCCACAGCAGGCCTTTGCTGTTCAGCGCCTGCTCCAGGGCGTGCTCGGCCTTGTCCCAGCTTTCATCCGAACCCACCCGTTGGGGCGGCCGCGTCGAGAGTTTGTAGAGGATGTTCTTGAATCCAAAATCGGCGTAGACGTGGTGCAACAACTCAATGAAGGCCGAGACCTCGGGTTGAATCTGGTTCTCGGTACAGAAAATGTGTGCATCGTCCTGCACGAAGTTTCGCAACCGCAACAGGCCATGCAGCGCTCCGGACTGTTCGTTGCGGTGGCACGAGCCAAATTCGGCAAGACGCAACGGCAGATCGCGGTAACTCTTCAGGCCCTGATTGTATATCTGCACGTGGCATGGGCAATTCATCGGCTTTACCGCGTACTCACGCTTCTCCGACTCCGTGGTGAACATGTGTTCCTTGAACTTCTCCCAGTGGCCAGACTTTTCCCACAGGGAACGGTCCACCACTTGCGGAGTATGTACTTCCTGATAGCCATGGTGGCGCAGGAGACCACGGATGTAGTCCATGACCTGCAGATATATCCGCCAGCCATGGTCATGCCAGAAGACCATGCCGGGGGCCTCTTCCTGCATATGAAACAAATCGAGCTGGCGCGCGATCTTGCGATGGTCGCGCTTCTCCGCCTCTTCGATCTGGTTCAGGTAAGCATCGAGGGCTTCCTTGCTGGTCCAGGCGGTACCGTAGATGCGTGCCAACATTTCGTTCTTGGAATCGCCGCGCCAATAGGCGCCGGCCACCTTCATGAGCTTGAAGGCCTTGAGCTTGCCGGTGGATGGCACATGCGGGCCGCGGCACAGATCGATAAAATTGCCCTGGCGGTAGAGCGAGAGGTCCTCGCCAACGGGGATATCTTCGATGATGCGCGCCTTGTATTCCTCACCCATGTCGCGGAAGAATTTCACGGCCTCGTCGCGCGGCATGACCGAGCAAGTAACCGGATAGTCGCGCTTGGCGATTTCGCGCATGCGTTCTTCAATGGCCTTGAGATCTTCTTCCGAGAACCCGCGCTTGAAGGCGAAGTCGTAATAGAACCCATTTTCGATCACCGGACCGATGGTGACCTGGGCCTCGGGGAATAATTCCTTCACCGCCTGTGCCAGC
>CAYIQV010000029.1:0-10825 GCA_964365635.1 uncultured Acidiferrobacteraceae bacterium | reverse complement strand
GCCGTATTACCGATGCGCACGAAACTACCGTCCGAGACAACCAAACGGCGCAATGAACGTTGCACGTCTTTGTAGACGGTTGCGACCTTGCCTGCGACGATCTTTTCACCAATTTCATAATTATCCAGCCCTGATATACCTGCTCCACGCAGAAATGCGCCGTCTCGCGCAACCGCCCCGATGGCAGTCCGACCCAGAAAAGCCAATTAAATCAAAGTATAGATTAACCTTGCGAGATAACCCGCCGCCGTGGACGGGGCAACTGTTCAGGTCGTCAAAATCCCGACAGACAGCTGAATTACCGGGTTAAATCAACCGAATGCCAGCCCAGAAATTACAGATAGGGCGGAAAAACCAAGGGAAAATTGCTGATGGCAAGCGGTTCGGTGGTGACCGCGGCGCCGGAGGGAGAAAAGACGATATTTTTTTCGGGCTTTCCCGGTTAACGCTGTTCGAGAAGCGCCACGGCGTGGGCGGCAATACCCTCCTCACGTCCGGCAAAACCGAGCATCTCGGTGGTCGTGGCCTTGATGTTCACCGCGCGCCGATCCACACCAAGGTCTGCGGCGATGTTGGCGGTCATCTGCTCCAGATAAGGCGCGAGGCGCGGCGCTTGGGCGACCACGGTGCTATCGATATTGCCAACAACCCAACCGTTGCTGGCCATGGCATCCTGCACCTTGCGCAACAACTTGCGGCTGTCGATATTCTTGTACTGAGCATCGGTATCCGGAAAGTGCCGGCCGATATCGCCGAGTCCAGCCGCGCCGAGACAAGCATCGCAAATGGCATGGATCAACACGTCGGCGTCAGAATGTCCGTGCAAACCTTTGCTGTGTGGGATTTTCACGCCACCGAGGATGAGATCGCGCCCTGCCACGAGCGGGTGGACATCGTAACCATGGCCGATACGCGTCATGTCAGGAGCTCCCCTGCTGTTGCTTCAAAAATAATTCCGCCAAGGCGAGATCATCCGGCAGCGTGATTTTGATATTATCCGCATGACAGGCATCCACACGCGGATGTCCGCCTGCCGCTTCGATGGCGGAGGCCTCATCCGTAATCTCGACTCCATCGCTCAGCGCCTTCTCAAGCGCCTGTTTCAGCTTCCCGATCCGGAACATCTGCGGCGTCGCCGCGCGCCACAGGCCCTGGCGGTTGATGGTTTCGATGACGCGCCCGGCGCTGTCCACGCGCTTGACCGTATCCGATACGGGCAATGCCAGCAAGCCACCATCACTTTCATCAACAGCAGAAATCAATTTATCGATGTCATCGAGACGTACGCAGGGGCGCACAGCATCGTGGACCAGCGCCCAATCCTCGAGTTTGGCATGGTTGGCTAATTGCACAAGCCCGTTGAGCACGGTGTGTGCACGAGTTTCGCCGCCTGAAGAGCTGCCGAGAAATTTTGGCAGACGACCCGATTCCGGAGCGAGCCTCTGCCAATGATTATCCTGATCCGAAACACCAACCAACACACCGCGTATGCGCGGGTGTGCACACAAGCGTTCAATAGTATGCAGGATGACGGGACGTCCGGATAACAGGAGATATTGCTTGGGAACGGAAGACTGCATGCGCAGCCCGCGACCCCCGGCCGGTATGAAGGCCCAGATTCCGGATGCGTCAGTCAAACAGGAAACGCCTTAGGAAACTTCTTGAATAAGAGTTTTTGCCGCAAAGTCGCAAAGGACGCAAAGAGTTTTTGCCTTTAATTAACTAAATCTCGTTTCTCTTTGCGTACTTTGCGTCTCTGCGGAGAACGATCATATAAATCAGAACTTCTAGGCGATCAGGCGCGGTCTTCAATGTAGCTGCGGATACGGTCCCTCGCGGCTTCCGGGGCAATTCCCTGAATCGCGGCGATCTCACGCGCCAGATAACTGTTCGCGGTTTCGAGCAGCATGGATTCCTCGAACGATAGGCCGGATTGTTTTTTCCAGCGCGTCAGGTCGCGCACCACTTCGCCCAACTCCATACAGGAACCGGAATTAATTCGGCGTTCGATGTCCTTGCACCGCTCAGCCCAGTTGCCGCCAGTAACACGACGCTTGCCCTTGGCCGAAAGAACCTTGAACAATTCCTTGAGTTTCTTGCTGTCGAGCAGCGGGCGGATACCACTTTTTTCAACATTCGTTTGCGGCACCTTGACCGTCATCTGGGTGTCCTGGATGCGGATGACAAAGCAGGTTTCGAGCTTGCCGGAGAGATAGATATCTTCCACGGCGTCGATGGCGCCAACACCGGCGGAAGGATAAAAGACGGTATCGCCAACCTTGAAACGGGGACGCTTTGCCATTCCGCAACCCTCCTGGGTCAGTTTGTAACCGCTATTGTTAAGTTAGTGGTGTCTGTTACTGCAATGCTTTAGATTATGCCTCTAACTATATAGCATGACAAGCTTTTTCGAAATTCCCTGTAGAGAGCAGTCAAGGCGCAACTAGGGTAAAATTGCCGGCCGTTGAAAATAGAATCGGCACATGGGCGTGGTCCTTTACCCCGAAAAGTCTTTTGATTTCACTATTTAAGCCAATTCTCCCCGCGCGCAATGGCGAGCAGGCCTCCTGGAGCCGGCTCTATGGGAGCGCACGCGGGCTCGCGATCGCCGAGGCCGGGCTGGCCCATACCGCGCCGGTATTGGTCATTACCGCCAGCGTCCACGCTGCCCGGCAACTGGAAGACGAGATCCGCTTCTACGGCGGGAATAGTCTGCCCATCCTCTCCTTCCCGGACTGGGAATGTCTGCCCTACGACGTGTTTTCTCCGCATCAGGACATTACCTCGCAGCGCCTTGAGACGCTGTACCGATTGCCCGGCCTCACGCGCGGGATCGTACTCGCCTCGGCCTCAACGCTCATGCATCGCCTGGCGCCAGCTGACTACGTGTCCGGGCACAGTTTCATGCTCAGGAAGGGTGACAAGCTCAACATCCAGCGCCTGCGTGAACAACTCACACGCTCCACCTATCGCAGCGTGTCGCAGGTTATGGAGGCCGGCGAATTCGCCGTGCGTGGCGGTCTCGTGGATATTTTTCCCATGGGCAGCCATGCACCCTACCGCATCGATTTATTCGGCGAACAGGTGGACTCCATCCGCGAATTTGACCCGGTCAGCCAGCGTTCCGGGCATAAACTGGAATCCATTCAGCTTCTGCCAGCACGTGAATTTCCACTGACGGAAAATGCCATTCAGCATTTCCGCCAGGCGTTTCGTGCCCGGTTCGAAGGCGATCCGCAAAAGGTCGCGATATATCGGGACGTCAGCAAGGGAATAAGCCCGGCAGGAATTGAATACTACCTGCCGTTGTTTTTCCCGCGGACCGCCACCTTCTTCGATTATTTGCCACCAGCCACGTTGTGCGTCATCGAGGCGGGGGTGGTGCAGGTTACTGAAACTTTCCAGCGTGAGGCGGAAGCCCGATTCAACGAGCGACGCCATGATCGCGAACGCCCGCTGTTGCCACCAGCCGATGTATTTATCGGCGCCATGGATTTCTCCTCGGCCCTGAAAAACTACCCACTGGTCGAGATGCTGGAATTCGACATGCAGGGACAGACGAGTGTCACGTCGACGCCAGATGTCATTCGGCCAGACAACGCCACGATCGCTTACGACACCCAGCCACCATCCAGCTTGCCGGTGGATCATAAATCCGACACCCCCTATCGATCCCTGTTCGATTACCTCAAAACCTATGACGGGCGCGTGTTGCTGGTGGCGGAAACGGCGGGACGCAAGGAAACCCTGCGCGCCCTGCTGCACGACAACGGATTCTCGTTCGAAGAAACTCCCGGATGGCAGGCGTTCCTGCGGAGCACCATCAAGCTGGGCCTGGCAGTGGCGGCCCTTGAGAGAGGTCTACTTCTCAAAGAACGTCATATTGCTGTCATCACTGAGCCACAATTGTATGGAGAACGCGCAGCGCAACGCCGGCGCCGCCTGCACGCGGAACGTGACCCGGAAGCCATCATCCGCAGTCTGGGGGAACTGCGGGTTGGCGATCCCGTGGTGCATGAAGACCATGGCGTCGGCCGCTATCTCGGTCTGCAGACATTGGATATCGGCGATGGCCGCACCGAATTCCTGACACTGGAGTATGCGGGTGGTGACAAGCTTTATATCCCCGTACTTTCGCTGCATCTCATCAGCCGTTACACCGGTACCGACCCGGAACACGCGCCGTTGCACAAGCTGGGCGGAGACGCCTGGGAAAAGGCCAAGCGCCGCGCCCTGGAAAAAGCACACGATGCCGCCATCGAGCTTCTGGAAATCTACGCGCTGCGCGCCGCCCGTAAGGGCCATGCCTTTCCGTTGCACGACACCCATTATCAGTCGTTCGCCGACGCCTTTCCCTTCGAGGAAACACCGGACCAGCAGCGCGCCATCGATGAAGTTATCAAGGACATGGAATCAGAAAAGCCGATGGACCGTCTGGTGTGTGGCGACGTGGGCTTTGGCAAGACCGAAGTCGCCATGCGCGCCGCTTTCATGGCCGTCACCGGAAAGACTCAGGTGGCGGTGCTGGTGCCCACAACCCTGCTGGCCCAGCAGCATTACCAGAACTTTCAGGACCGGTTCGCCGGGCTATCGGTACGCGTTGAACTGATTTCGCGGTTTCGCAGCCAAAATGAGCAAAAAACACTTATTGCGGGTCTGGCCGACGGTACAATCGATATCATTATCGGTACCCACCGGCTGTTGCAGGAAGATGTGCGCTTCAAGAACCTGGGCCTGGTCATCCTCGACGAGGAACACCGTTTTGGCGTGCGCCAGAAAGAACGCCTGAAAAAACTGCGCAGCGAAGTCGATATCCTGACACTCACCGCCACACCCATTCCACGCACATTGAACATGGCGCTTGCCGGCCTGCGTGAAATTTCACTCATTGCCACGGCCCCGGAAGGCCGGCTTTCGGTCAACACCTTTATCAGCGAATGGAACAAGGCCATGGTGCGCGAGGCCTGCCTGCGCGAGATCCGCCGCGGCGGTCAGGTGTATTACCTGCACAACGAGGTGCGCACGATCGAAAAGGCCGTGCATGAGTTGCAGGAACTCATGCCCGAGGCGGATATTCGTACTGCCCACGGCCAGATGCCGGAGCGGGAACTGGAACGCATCATGCTGGATTTCTACCACCAGCGCTTCAACATTCTCGTGTGCTCCACCATTATCGAATCAGGCATCGACGTGCCCACAGCCAATACGATTATCATCGAACGCGCGGACAAATTCGGTCTGGCGCAACTGCACCAGCTGCGCGGGCGTGTTGGGCGCTCGCACCACCGCGCCTACGCCTATCTGCTGATCCCGGGGTGGAGTGCCATTACGGAGGACGCACGCAAGCGGCTGGAAGCGCTGGCCTCGCTGGAAGATCTGGGGGCGGGATTCACGCTGGCCTCGCACGATCTAGAGATTCGTGGGGCGGGTGAGCTGCTGGGAGAAACCCAGAGCGGCGTAATTGACGAGGTGGGATTTACGCTTTATTCAGAACTGTTGAACCGCGCCGTGCGCTCACTGCAAGCGGGGGAGTTACAGGTCTCGGATGTCTCGAGCTCCAGCGGCACGGAAGTCAATCTGCACGCCCCGGCACTGCTGCCGGAGGACTACCTGCCGGATGTTCACATGCGCCTCATTCTCTACAAGCGCATCACGGCCGCCCAGAACATCGAGGCACTGCAGGAACTCAAGGAGGAAATCATCGACCGCTTCGGACTCCTGCCCGCACCTGGCCTGCTACTTTTCCGCGCGGTGGAACTTAAAATCCGGGCTACTCCGCTAGGCATCAAAAAAATTGACGCCGGGCCCAAGGGTGTGCGCATCGAATTTATCAACAAGCCGGATATCGACCCCGGTACGATACTCAAGCTGCTGCAGTCCGCGCCGCGTCTCTACAAGCTCGATGGACCGAACCGTTTGCGAATTCTGGGTGAGCTGCCCGATGCAGAGTCGCGTATCAAGGGGATTCGCCAATTCCTCGATGCGGTGTCCACGGAAGCCAAAACGACAAAGAGCCGGTAAGGCTCTTTTGTCTGCGTGTGTCATTTGAACCCACTAACCGATTCATAGCTCAGAATGTAGGGTGGGCACCGCCCACCGTCGGACAACCAACGAAGCCGTGTTGGTGGGCGATGCCCACCCTACAAACATATTGCCAGGATATTTTTGAGGTAGGTTCTAGCAAGAAATCGTAGATTTTCGTTTTTACTTACGACTTGAAAATTTCTGCTTGCTGCCGATGTCTCAGAGTTCTGGAAACAAAGCGTCCTCAAATCCCAACAGGCGGATATCGCGCAAGCGCATGGGATAGAGAATGCCGTCGAGGTGGTCGCATTCGTGCTGCACCACGCGCGCATGAAAACCGGAGACCGTGCGGTCGATGGGTTTCCCGTATTGATCGAATCCCGTATACCGCAAGTGCTGGTGACGACTGACCAGACCGCGCAATCCCGGCACACTCAGACACCCTTCCCAACCGTCATCCATTTCGTTGCCTATCGGGGTGAGCATGGGGTTGATCAGCACCGTGGACGGAACAGGCTCTACATCGGGATAACGCGCATTGGCGTCAACACTGAATATGACCACGCGTTGCGGCACACCGATCTGCGGCGCGGCAAGACCGGCACCGCTCAGGGCCGCCATGGTGTCGAACATGTCGGCAATCAGGGCGGCGAGCTCGGGGCTGTTGAATTCCTTGACCGGCTCGGCTTTCCGGTACAACAGGGGATCACCCATCTTCAGAACACGTTTAACTGCCATTCTCTCCTGCCCTCGACTTCGCGTAGAATAGGCCCATCCTAATTAAAAATTGAGCGCAAGGAAAACCCGGGTGAAAACACTATTTGCCGTATTATTCATGGTCTTCGTGCCCATGGCACCATTGGCGGCCGCTTCCACGCCCACCGTGTATGAAATCGAGGTATTAGTATTTGAAAACAAGCTTTCCGGTCTTGAGGGCGGGGAGCTGTGGAAACGCGATACGGACAAGGCCCTGAACACTAAAATTGCCGCGGCCATCACCACCGGAGAGATACCGCCGGTTGATTCCGCCCTGGCTGCAGCCTTGGCGAAACTGGTAAATTCAGGTCAGTATCGTGTCCTTGCGCACCTGCGCTGGACACAAACCGCGGAGGCGAAGTCTGTTGCGAACCCCGTGAAGATAAAAAGTGACAATGCGGAACTGAATGGGACGGTGAGGTTCTACTTGAGCCGATTTTTGTATATGGACGTCAACCTGATGCTCAAGCAGGAAGGTGGGGGGCTGTTTAGCAGCACGGAAAAGGAAGGAACGGTGCTTCGCCTGAGCGAGCACCGCCGTATCAAGACCATGGATATCAACTATTTCGATCACCCGAAATTCGGCGTCTTGGTGCGCGTGGCGCCGGGAAGCACAGCACCGTCAGGATCGAACAATTAACGGAATCACGTTCTCCAGCAGGGTGCGCACCTTGGCCATGCCCGTTTCCAGGTTGTTCTCGATTTCCTTGAGGCTTATCGCCGCCTTCGTTTTTCCAGCCGCAGGGTTGACCACTAACGAGACCGAGGCGTAACAAAGCTCAAGCTCTCTGGCGAGACCCGCTTCGGGCATCCCGGTCATGCCCACGACGTGGGCACCATCTTTTTCCATGCGCCGGATTTCTGCCGCGGTTTCGAAACGCGGACCTTGCGTGGCGCCGTAGGTGCCACGTCCGATGACACTGAGACTGGCTGGCTTGGCTGCCGCAATCAGGACCTGGCGCAATTCTTCGCAGTAAGGGTACGAGAAATCAACATGCGTGACTTTCTTGAATTCGCTGCCAAAAAACGTATGTGCGCGGCCATAGGTGTAATCGATGATCTGATCAGGAATTACAAGCGTTCCCGGCGCCAGATAACCGTCGGAGATGCCACCCACGGCATTTACGGCAATCACCCGGGTGGCGCCTGTCCGCTTAAGAGCCCAGATATTAGCGCGGTAGTTGACCTCATGCGGCGGAATGGTGTGTCCCGCACCATGGCGCGGCAGGAACACTACCTCATGGCCACTCAACTGCCCATAAACCATTGGCGCCGATGGCTCGCCATGCGGGGTGCGTATTACTTCGCGCCGGGTGATATTAAGATTCTTGAGATTCGTGAGGCCGCTGCCCCCAATAATTGCCACCGTGGTCATATATGTAGCCCTACTCGCTGCGCTCGTTCGTCTTGCCATGGGATTTGTAGCACTACTCGCTACGCTCGTTCGTCCTGCCTATATCACTTCCGCCTCTGCGTAAATACCAGGAGCGTTCCGGAGATAACCTTTATAGTCCATTCCGTAGCCAAACACATAGCGATCCGGAACCTCAAGGCCGACAAAGTCGACCGTGACATCATGGGTGCGCGTTCGATCCTTCATCACCAGGACCGCCTTGTAAACCTCGCGCGCCCCTTCGGCGCGATAACGCGCCTCAATACCGGCAAGCGTGGCGCCCTCATCCAGAATGTCGTCAATCAACAGAACGGTTCTGCCACGGGATTCCTGATGCGGGCCGGACACCCACTGCAATTGTCCGCCTTGGAGTTTTTTCCCATAGCGCGTGGCATGCACATAATCGATTTGCAGGGGAAATTGCAGCTTGGGCAGGAGCAGACCGAACGGGACAACACCGCCCGTCATCACGCAGACCACCAAGGGGTCGGTGCCTGACAGCTTCTGACTGATGCTGGACCCCATGGTGTCCAGCGCTTTTTCAACCTGATCCACCGAATAAAGAAGATCGGCCCGACTCAGGACACTCCATGCTTGCTGCGCTGTGATCGGATTCAACGTCTTGTCGCTTTCGAGGTATTCTTAATAAGTAAACGTGACCACATCGTCATCCATTGCCTGGCTGATGACATAGGCGCCGCCCACGGTTTCTTCTATTTCCGGGATCAGTTCATTGCCCCACAATTCGAGCGTCGGCGTGCACACCTTGAACTTTACCCCCGCCTCATGGGCGTCCTTGATAAAGTCATACACAGTCTTGGTGCTGCCCTCCTGAACCCTGAGCTTTTCCGCCACGCCCTTGATGGCGAGTTCACCGGCACGTCCCGTCAGGATTACCTCAACTTCATATTCCATCGCGGCCGCGACGGTGGCCTGAAAGAATGGCGCGCCCAACTCTGCCGGCACGGACGGGTCGGTATTAACCATTACAATCATCAATTTGTCAGCCATGCGGGGCCTCCAGGGAATATTTTGACATCGGGATCATGCTTGAGAACGATTATATCCAGCTTATGACGGTTAAAGCTACATACAGGCACCCGATACGGACGCAAGCGCTCATGCGGACCAACGCAGGAGGAGATCAGATTTTCAGATTTTTAAGGTAGGCGTGAAACTTTTTGCTCAGTTCAGGATGCGCGAGCGCGTATTCGACCGTCGCCTGCAAATAACCAAACTTACTGCCGCAGTCATAGCGCTTCCCGGTAAATTCATAGGCCAATACTCTTTCATGGGCTAGCAAGGCGGCGATGCCATCCGTTAACTGAATCTCGCCACCCGCGCCCGGCTGAATTTCTTCGAGCAGCGAAAAAATGCGTGGCGTCAGGATATACCGGCCCACCACAGCCAGCGTCGATGGCGCCTTATCCGGGCTCGGTTTCTCCACGATCCCATCCATGGTGTAAATCCTGTCACCGGACGACTTGCCCTTCACAATACCATAGCTGCGGGTTTCTTCCGGCGCGACATTTTGCACCCCAATCACGGAACACTGGTGCTGATTGTAAAGATCGACCATCTGTTTGAGGGCACCGGGCTCACCGCTAATCAGGTCGTCAGCGAGAATCACGGCGAACGGGTCATCCCCGACAATTTGTCTGGCGCACAAAACAGCATGGCCAAGGCCCAAGGCTTCAGGCTGGCGGATATACACACAGGATGCCTTGTTGGGCAGAATGTTCTGAACGATATCGAGAAGGTCTTTCTTGCCATCGGCCTTGAGCTCCGATTCAAGTTCGTAGGCTTTATCGAAATGATCTTCGATTGAGCGCTTGTTTCGCCCCGTGACAAAGATCAGCTCATCAATGCCGGCTGCAATCGCCTCTTCCGCGGCATACTGAATGAGTGGCTTGTCCACCACAGGAAGCATTTCCTTGGGACTCGCCTTGGTGGCGGGAAGGAAGCGTGTGCCGAGACCGGCAACGGGGAACACTGCCTTGGTAACGCGTTTACTGGTCACCGCCCTATCCCCGTATATTCAAACCCCTCGTCTCGGAGAGATTTTGGATCGTACTGGTTCCTGCCATCGAAAATAATCGGGCTTTTCATGAGTTTTTTGATCTGGGCAAAGTCAGGATGACGAAATGGTTTCCATTCGGTAATCAGAATCATGCCATCCGCATCATTCAGTGCGTCATATTGATTCTCAACCAACGTCAATTTCCCGTTCGCAAACCATTCGCGCGGCAGTTCACGTTTTGCCGCCTCCGTGGCCACCGGATCATAGGCCTTGACGGTGGCTCCGGCGCCAATGAGTCCATGCAGAAGAACTACGGAGGACGCCTCGCGCATGTCATCCGTACCAGGCTTGAAGGCCAGCCCCCAGAGGCCAAACGTCCGCTTCGCAAGATTATTGCCGAAACGGCGCGTGATTTTCTCGAACAGCACCTGCTTCTGCGCCTCGTTCCTGGCCTCGACCGCATTCAGCACCTTTGGTTCAAACTGATGATCCTTG
Source organism: uncultured Acidiferrobacteraceae bacterium (assembly GCA_964365635.1). Lineage (GTDB taxonomy): Bacteria > Pseudomonadota > Gammaproteobacteria > Acidiferrobacterales > Sulfurifustaceae > Sulfuricaulis. The sequence goes on along the minus strand of CAYIQV010000029.1, from coordinate 137 downwards.
GCCATACGAACGAGCGCCTTCACATCTTTCGGAAAGCATGATCCACCGTATCCCGCCCCTGGGTAGATAAAGGAATAACCAATACGCGAATCAGAGCCAATGCCCTGGCGCACGTTCTCGACATCCACGCCCATGCG
>CAYIQV010000028.1:0-10865 GCA_964365635.1 uncultured Acidiferrobacteraceae bacterium | reverse complement strand
GCGCACCTGATGAACTGGGTCAATGAAGTGCGCGACAAGGCGCGCAACGGCGTGCATGCCCCCGGCGAGTTTGTCGATCTCAATCACATCCTGCACGAGATGCGGCTGTTCAAGGGCGTTGATGAAATTCGCCTGATGCGTCGCGCCGCCAAGATTTCAGCGCAGGCGCACCGGCGCGCGATGCAGGTTTGTCGGCCGGGCATGATGGAATACGAAATCGAGGCCGAGTTGCTGCACGAATTCAAGAAAGCTGGCAGCCCCTATCCCGCTTACCCGCCGATTGTCGGTGGTGGCGCCAACAGCTGCATCCTGCACTACACCGAGAACAACGCGGAACTCAAGAACGGCGACATGCTGCTGATCGACGCCGCCGCCGAGATCGACGCCTACGCCGCCGACATCACGCGCACCTTCCCGGTCAACGGCCGCTTCAACGGCGAACAGAAGGCAATCTACGAACTCGTGCTCGCGGCGCAGCTGGCCGCCATCGAGCAGGTCAAACCCGGAAACCACTGGAACGACCCGCACGAAACCGCCGTGCGTGTGCTGACGCAGGGGCTGCGGGACCTGGGCCTGCTCAACGGCAGCGTGGATGGCCATATCGAGAGCGGTGACTACAAGCGTTTCTACATGCACCGCACCGGCCACTGGCTTGGCATGGACGTGCACGATGTTGGCGATTACAAGCTTGATGATACCTGGCGCCTGCTTGAGCCCGGCATGGTGCTCACGATCGAGCCGGGGCTGTATTTCCCCGAGAGCAAGGACGTGCCGCGCGGTTTCTGGAACATCGGCGTGCGCATCGAGGACGACGTGCTGGTCACGCGCGAGGGTTGTGATGTGCTTTCTCGCGATGCGCCGAAGGCCGTTGCCGAAATCGAAGCGCTCATGAAGCGTTAATAATAGTTTTTGCCGCAAAGACGCGAAGATCGCAAAGTTTTAAAATTAAAAACGGTTTTCTCTGCGTCTTTTGCGCCTTTGCGGCGAGTAATTTTTATGCGAACTGACTTCGATGTCCTGATTATCGGCGGCGGCATGGTCGGCGCCAGCCTCGCCTGCGCGCTGCGCGAAAGCGCGCTGCGCATCGGTCGCTCCCAGCATCCTGCTTCTCGCGACACTTGCGCGTCCCTGCGCATCGGTGTTATTGAGGCTGTGCCATTGGCCGCCTCCTCGCAGCCGAGCTACGACGACCGCACCATTGCGCTTGCCTACGGCTCCCGGCGTATTTTCGAGAGCATCGGCCTGTGGGCCGATGTCGCCCCGGAAGCCAATCCCATCGAACGCATACATATCTCCGACCGCGGACATTTCGGTTTCACGCGCCTGTCGGCCGCGGACGCGGGCCTGCCGGCGCTCGGATATGTCGTGGCCAACCGTGCCTTGGGCGCGGCCCTGCTCAGGCAAATAGAGGCGGCGAAAAACATTGACTGGCTGTGCCCGGCGGAAATGCAGGATATCCAGTTTGCGCCCGAGGCCGCCACCGTCACGGTCCGGCATGGCGACACGAATAAGACATTCACCGCACGGCTCGTGGTCGCTGCCGATGGCGCCCATTCCGCCGTGCGCCAGCACGCGGGTATTGAAGCCGCGCGCACGGAATATCGCCAGTCCGCCATCGTTACCAATGTGACTGCGAGCCTGCCGCACGGCAACACCGCTTACGAGCGCTTCACGGATACCGGCCCGCTCGCGATTTTGCCACTGCCCGAAAACAAATGCGCCGTGGTCTGGAGTGCCAAGGAGCAGGAAGTGGAAAAAATCCTGGCCTTGAGCGATGTTGAATTCCTGAACCGCTTGCAGGAACGTTTCGGCGGACGGCTTGGCACTTTCTCGCGTCTGGGCAAGCGCGCGGCCTACCCGTTGGCGCTGACCAAAGTAAAAGAACATGTGCGCCCGCGCCTGGTGCTGATCGGCAACGCGGCGCATACGGTGCATCCGGTCGCCGGGCAGGGATTCAATCTCGGACTGCGCGATGTGGCGGCGCTGTCCGAAGTGTTGACCGATGCTGTGCGCGCGAATCGCGATATCGGCGATGTGGCGGCGCTGAGCCCGTACGCCGACTGGCGCAAGCGCGACAATCAGGTGACCTCGTTCTTTACCAACAGCCTGATCCGGATTTTCTCCAACAACTTTCTGCCGCTCGTGTTTGCCCGCAACACCGGGCTCATTGCCGCCGACCTGCTGCCGCCGGTCAAGCGCGGCTTCATTCGCATGACCAGCGGGTTGGGCGGGCGTTTGCCGCGCCTGGCGCGCGGGCTGCCGTTGTAAGAGGATTAACCGCAAAGGCGCAAAGAGCGCAAAGTTTTTTTGAATTCAAATGTGCTTTTCTTTTCGCTCTTTGCGCCTTTGCGGTGAAAATGGTCTTATGAAAATAGCCTATGACATTGTAATTATCGGTGGTGGCATGGTCGGCAGTGCGCTGGCCTGTGCGTTGGGCGATTCGCGTCTCAAGGTCGCGGTGCTGGATCATGCGCCCACGGCGGCGCCACCACAAACGGGATATGACCTGCGCGTGAGCGCCATTACGCTGGCCTCGCGCGCCCTCTTTGAGAATATCGGCGCGTGGGAGGGCATGACGCGGCGGCGGGTGTCGCCGGTCGCGGAAATGCAGATCTGGGACAGTATTGGCAGTGGTTCGATTCATTTCAACGCCGCCGAGATCGGCGAGCCATGCCTGAACTACATCATCGAAAATAGCGTGATACAGGCGGCACTGGTGGAGCGATTGCACCATTTCACCAACATTCATTACCTGTGCCCGGTGGCCATTGCCGACATCGCCCTGGCCGATGGCGGCGCCACGGTGACGCTCAAGGATGGCCGAAGCTTGCGTACGCGTCTGCTCGTGGGCGCCGACGGGGCGGATTCGCAGGTGCGGCGCGCGGCCGGCATCGAGAAACAGTCGCTCGATCTCGACCAGACGGGCATCGTCGCGACCGTGACCACGGAGAAGCCACACGAGCAGACCGCCCGCCAGCGGTTTCTCACCACCGGGCCGCTGGCGTTTCTGCCCCTGAGCGAGCCGCATAGCTGTTCCATCGTGTGGTCGGCGGACACGGCGCGCGCCGATCAATTGCTGGCGCTGGATGACACAGGTTTTATATCGGAATTGCAGGAAGCCTTCGGTGCATCTTTAGGAAAGATTCAGACGCTTGGTCCGCGCGCGGCCTTTCCGCTGGCACTGTCGCACGCCAAGGCCTATACCGCGCCAAATTTGGCCCTGGTCGGCGATGCCGCACACACCGTACACCCGCTGGCCGGGCAGGGTGTAAATCTCGGCTTTCTCGATGCGGCGGCGCTGGCCGAGGTATTGCTGGATGCAGCAGCGAATCAGAAAGACATCGGCGCGCATGCTGTGCTGCGCCGCTATGAACGCTGGCGCAAGGGCGATAACCTTGCCATGGTTTCGATTACCGGCGGCTTCCGTTATCTTTTCAGTAACGATATGCCAATGGTGAGCCAGCTAAGGAATACGGGCCTGAACCTTACCAATGCTGTGACGCCGGTGAAGAATTTCATCATGCGCCGTGCCAGTGGACTGGAAGGAGATTTGCCGAAGCTTGCCAAGCGAGCTTTGTATTAGTTTCTTTCTGTCGAATCGCCTGCGGCGGCGTATTACTTGTGAGTGGCTCGACGAAATGCATAATTATTATGAAAGACTACAAATACCTCGCATCCCGTGATAATCAGGAATCCCGGGGGAAATTTCCGGAGAAGGAAACCATGAATTATATTGCACGTCCGGCGTGGCTGAACCAGTGGTGGCAGATCGGTGTCATGTTCCTGATGCCGGTTGTTTTCGTTCTAGCCTACCTGAAAGGCCATCAGTATTTTTCTCCCGAGAATCTGCGGGTGGTTTACGTGGTGATCGTAGCGGTGTTCGTCTATCTGATCGCTGTGGTGGCTTACCGGCGGTACTCATGGGCGTACGTGATCAATGGCGAGACCATCGAAAGCCGCGAAGGGCTCATCGCGCGCAAGGTGTACTCGATCCGCGCGTGCGACCTGCGCAACATCAATGTGAAGCAGTCGCTGTGGCAGCGCCTCATGGGGGTGGGCGATGTGGAGTTCTCCAGCGCCGGCGGCAGCGGCATTGAGGTCACGTTTCGCGGGGTGAGCGACCCGCTGCAGGTCAAGTCGCTGGCGCAACACATGCAAGGCAAAAGCCCGGCGCCCTGAGCGACGGACCTTGGGTGAAGGAAACGCTTTATACCACCGAGATGCTGCGCCAGGACTTCCGGACGGATGAGTTGCTTCGAGTGGAAGAAAAGCTGACCGATCTCTGAGCGAGGGACCTTACCACCGGGGCTCGGCCTCGGTGGTAAGGCTGGTATTGAGGAGGAATCCCTTTCCTCAACGCTTGTAACTCCAGCTGTCTTTCAGGTAGGCGTCGTACCCCGCGTACTCTTCCTTGGACGCATAGGCCAGTCCCTTTTCCGAGCCGTTGGCGGCCATCAGGTGGCTCATGGCGGAACCGGCCTCCGGCGAAACCAGTGCCGAGGCGATCCGCGCCTGATCACTTGGCGAGATACGTGGTCCGGCGGAGAACGCCTGGTTCGGGAGCGGGCGGGTCTGGTAGATCACGCGCGTCAGATTCGCGCTGTCAGGAAATTTCCTGAAATTCGCAATGGGCACAATGGCCGCCGTGCATTTCTTTTCGAATGCGACACTTTCATAAGCCTTCGACCAGTCCTCGCTGTTCATGATGTACGGCTGGCGCATGGGGTTGTCGAACTGGCCGAGCACGGCGAGGGTGCCCAGGTTCGGCGGATTCATACCGCACACTTTCTGGCCAGCGAGCTGTTTGATGTCCGTGATCTTGTCGTCCTTGCGCACGACCACCACGAACGCGTTTTCATCGGCGAGTTTCACCAGGGCGTTGTGCTGCAGGTTGGAAATCCGCCAGCTGTTGAAGTGCGATTCATCGAAGACGATGTCGTAATGGCCACGCTGCATTTCCGTCTGGTAAGTCAGCCAATCCGGGGGGTGCTTGTAGACGACGGTTTTACCGATGACATGCGAAAGATATTCGGCGATCGGCTGATAGGTGCGGATGGCGTTTTCCGCGCTCTCGCGCGGCGGTGCGCTGAATACCAGCACGCTCGCGCCGGCGGGCAGTTCGTGCGCGACATTACCGAGCGAGGCGCGGCGGTGCGCCATGCCCGTCGGCGGAATGAAGGCCACCTTTTGCGCCATCGCCTTGTTATGGGCCATGGGTTGTTCCGCGGGGCTCGCCGCGAGTGCCGGGGTGCAGGTCAGGACGAGGGCAACGGCGCCGGCGGTGCGGTTCGCGAGAGTCTTGGCTGGTTTAAACACGTGACCTCCTTGTTAATTTTCCGGTTTACAGCAAGAGGAAGAAAAGGGCGGGTTTAGTAATAACCCCATTCGTTTTTCAAATAGCTCGCCAGGCCCTTGTATTCCTGGTTGCTGGCCGGGGCAAAATTGTCACCGACCTTGTAGGCATCGCGCAATTTTGCCGTGGCCGTGGTTGCCGCGGGTGAAACCAGCGCTTGGGCAATGCGTGTCTGGTCCTCCATCGAGACGCGTGGCCCCGCCGAGAAGGCCTGGTTTGGCATGGCCTCGGTCTTGAACACCACCCTGGTCAAGCCGGCGTGGTCAAGTTTCTTCAGGTTCAGCACCGGCAATACTCCGCCCACGCACTTGCCGTCCACCACGTTTTCGTAGATGGTGTCCCAGCCTTTGGTATTTAGAATCGCCGGTTGGCGGGATGGATTATCGAACTGGCTGAGCAACACCAGCGTGCCCAGGTTCGGCGGCGCGTGCGCACAGAAGGTGAGTCCGGCCATCTGCTGCAGGTTCGTGATGTTCCGGTCTTTTCTCACAATGACGGTGAATTCGTGGCGCTCCGGGATTTTCACGAGGATGTTATGGCTCAGATTTTCCACGCGGTAGCTGTTGAAGTGCGGCCCGTCGAAGACGATGTCATAACTGCCCTTGAGCATTTCGGTGCGGTACACGCCCCATGTCCCCGGGTGTTTGTACACAACCTTCTTACCGATGACCTTGCTCAGATATTCCGCCACCGGTTTATACATCTCGATACCGGCTTCCGGTGCCTCGCGCGGTGGGGCGGTGAAGATCAGCGCTTCCTGATCCTCCGCAATGCTTTCCTGGAGATTGTTTTTCGCGGGCGTGGCTGGCGTGAAGGAAACTTTTTTCAGCAGCGCGTTCGCAATGGCCCGCATCGGAGGCGTGTTCTTTGCCTCGTCGTCCCCGGCGACGGCGAACGATGACGCGGTCATCGCGGTGGCCAGTGACAGCAGTAACGCGGTTGAGCGGCGCTTAAGACCCATGACGACTCTCCTTGTTGCCCTATTCCCCGAGCACTTCAACAAACGTTACCGCTTGTTCTGTCCTGCTTTTCCGGGCGCCGTTGCGTGTCGAAATCCGTCTGAGCCAACGCAGCCCTCTGTAGGGAAAGAGCCTAGCCAGGGTTTCCGCTAAATCCACGGTTGGGGCGCCGGGCATGGTCAGGAACCCGACAAGCGGTGAATTTGCCTGTGCCAGCGGTAAGGCAGGCACGCGTAAGCAGGCTTTACTTGTCCCGCATGTACCGTCGTTTTCAGGGAGTTCAGGGACGTGAACCAGGGCCGGTACGGCTCCGCACGTCGCTACTCTGCTTTTCCACCACACTGCTGTATTTCCGCTTCGACACTATATTGGCCAGCGCCGCGTTTATTTGACAGAAGATATTTGAGTCAGGAGAAATCGCCATGCCTATTTTCATGATCGGGACACAAGGTTCGGGTTTCAATTTGCTGCGTCTGATGCTGAACCAGCTGCCCGACGTTGCCGCCCCGTACCCGCCGCATATTCTGCAACACCTGATGCCGCTCGTGGGCAACTACGGCGACTTGGAGAAGCGCGAGAACTTTGCGCAACTCATCGAGGATGTCTGTCGTCTGGTGGAACTCAACCCGGTGCCGTGGGAGGGCGTGACGCTCAATCGCGGTGATATACGGCGGCGTTGCCGCGCCCACACGCTGCCCGCCGTGTACGGGGCCGTGTATGACGCCATGGCCGAGGCGCAGCGCGCCAGGATCTGGTGCTGCCAGAGTCTGGCGAACATCCGTTACCTGCCGCAGATCGAAGACCACTTCGATGGCTCGCGCTACATCTACCTCTACCGCGATGGGCGCGATGTCGCCTGTTCGTTTCGCAAGGCCGTGGTCGGCGAAAAGCATTTTTATCATATCGCCAAGGAATGGGCCGCCACTCAGCAACAGGCGCTTGGTCTGCGCGAGCGCATCGGGCCAAGCCGCTTCTTCAGCATCAGCTATGAATCGCTGACTGGTAGTCCGGAGCTGTCCATGCGTCTCTTGTGCAAGTTTCTCGGTATGCGTTTCAGGCACACCATACTCGAGTTCTACAAGTCGGATGAGGCCAAGCGTGCGGCGGAGTCGAGCGATCTGTGGGGCAACGTGGACAAGCCGATCATGGCGGACAATACCCGCAAGTTTCTGCGCGAGGCCTCCGAAGAAGATATCCGCATTTTCGAATCGGTGGCGGGGGATGTGCTCAATACCCTGGGTTACGAGCGTACCCATGTGCCGCGTGGCAAGGAGATGGTGTTCAGCCAGGCGAATCTGCGCTGGTTCGACGATGAGAACCAGCGGCTCAAGGAGGAGACGCTCAAGCGCGTCGATGCCGGGGACCTCAAGCGGCGCGACCGTCAAGAGAGTCTGATCCAGGAAATCCGCGCCCGCGGCCAAATGGCGCCGCCGGCCATGCGCGCCATTGCCTGATGGCCCGGCTACTCCGGCATACCCAGTTCTTTAAGTTTGCGTGTCAGGGTGTTACGGCCCCAGCCGAGTTTTTTGGCGGCGTCCTGTTTGTGCCCGCCGGTGTGCTTGAGCGCGGCCTCGATCAGAATGCGCTCGAAGCTGTGGTTGATGTCGGTGAAGATGGCATCCTCGCCACGCGCGAGTCGCTGCTCGACGATGTTTTTGAGCCGTGTTTCCCAATCGGCATCGCGCAGGCTGTCGGCCCCGGCGGCGTGCAGTTCCGGCGGCAGATCCTCGGTGCGGATGGTCTGCCCCGGCGCCATCACGGTCAGCCAGCGGCAGGTGTTTTCCAATTGCCGCACGTTGCCGGGCCAGGGGAGGCGGCAGAGAAATTCCTCGGCTTCGGGCATCAATTGCTTGGCCTCGACCCCCAGCTCCACGGCGGATTCCTTGAGGAAATAACGGGCCAATGCCGGGATGTCCTCGCGCCGCTCGCGCAGCGGTGGCAGGTGCAGGCGAATCACGTTCAGGCGGTGGAACAGGTCTTCGCGAAAACGGCCGTCCTTGACCCGGCTTTCCAGGTTCTGGTTGGTGGCAGCGATGATGCGCACGTCGGTTTCGATCTGGTCGTGGCCGCCGACGCGATAAAACTTTCCATCTGACAGCACGCGCAACAGCCGGGTTTGCAGCTCCGCCGGCATGTCGCCAATCTCATCGAGAAACAAGGTACCACCGTTGGCCTGTTCGAATCGGCCTTTGCGCTGCGCGGTGGCACCGGTGAAAGCGCCTTTTTCATGGCCGAACAATTCCGACTCCAGCAGTTCACTCGGGATGGCAGCGATATTGATCGCGACAAAGGCGTTGCCGGCGCGCGGGCTGTGATTGTGCAGGGCGCGCGCGACCAATTCCTTGCCGGTGCCGGATTCACCATTGATCAGGACGCTCAGGTTCGAACTCGATAATCGGCCGATGGCGCGAAACACCTCCTGCATCGCCGGGGCCTCGCCGATGATCTCGGGCGTGTGTTCGTGGCTCGGGGCAACCACTTTTTGCCGGCGCCGGTGTTCGATGGCGCGTTGTACCAGGCGCACGGCCTCGTCCACGTCGAAGGGCTTCGGCAGGTATTCAAAGGCGCCACCACGGTAGGAGGCCACCGCGCTTTCGAGATCGGTGTGCGCCGTGATGATGATGACGGGAATTTCCGGCGCCTTGCTATTGATGACCTGAAGCAGGTCGAGCCCACTGATGCCCGGCATGCGGATGTCGGTGACGATGACATCGGGCTGTTGCCGATCGAGTATGTCGGCGATGTCGTTCGCGGATTCGAAGGTCTTTACCGACATGCCGGCTTGCGTGAGCGCCTTTTCCAGCACCCAGCGGATGGAGCGGTCGTCGTCGATGACCCAGACGATGTGCGCGCCCCGTCCCTGGGGCGCGCCCACGCGGCCGCGCGGGCCGGCCCACGGCCCGCCAAATTTTTTACCCACAAAATTGTGAGACCCGGCCCAGGCGGCGCTCCCATGGGGGGGTAAGGCTGAAAACCGTTTCGCCCGGACGGCTGCGGCACTCGATCAGACCGCCGTGCTTGGCGGCGATGTCCTGGGCGATGGAGAGCCCAAGGCCGGTACCTTCCGGTTTCCCGGTGATCATGGGATAGAAAATGTGTTCTTGCAGGTCTTCCGGAATTCCAGGGCCGCTGTCCTCGATGTCGACGCGCACCACCAGACGATGGCGTTTGTGGCCGATGGTGAACTGGCGCTCGATGCGTGTCCGCAGGCGGATGGTGCCCGCGTTCTGCATCGCCTCCACGGCATTGCGCACCATGTTTAACACCGCCTGAGTCAGTTGTTCCGGATCGCCCTCGAATTCGGGCAGGCTCGGGTCGTATTCCTGAATAACGGTGAGCCCCACCGGCACTTCCACCAGAATCAGCTTGCGCACATGTTCCAGAATCTCATGCACGTTGACCGGTATTTTCTTCAGCGGCTGGTGCGGGCCGATCATGCGGTCCACGAGATTCCGCAGCCGGTCGGCCTCGTGGATAATGATGCGCGTATATTCCCTGAGCGACTTGTCCGGGAGTTCGCGTTCCAGCAACTGCGCCGCGCCGCGCAGTCCCCCGAGCGGGTTTTTGATTTCGTGAGCCAGGCCGCGCATGACCGCGCGGTTGGTCGCTTGGCGGTCGAGCAGATTCTCGTCGCGGGCCAGACGCAGTAACCGGTCTACTTGCATGATTTCCACGAGTAACGCGTCAGCGCTGGCGCCGCCCATCAACGGTGTGACGGTGCAGTCGACGGTAATGGCGCGTGCGCCGGGCAGTATCAGACGTATGCCCCGGGCCGTAAAGGGATGGTTGCTTTCGAGTGTCTGGTTCAGGGCGCGCACCAGCAGTCGGCTGTGCGGCAGCAGATCGGAAAGGTTTTGGCCAATCGCCTTTTTCGCGCTCACTTCAAACAGCATTTCCCCGGAAGGGTTGATGCCGGTCAGATGCAGACTGGCATCGAACGTCAGCACGGCCGTCGTCAGGTTTTCGAGTATGTGCGCAGAATACGCTTGGAGCATGCTTCCTCGACCAGGGGAATCCAGGCCTGCATGGTTTGGCAGCACAGCCTTGTTTTCCCTTAAAATAAGCAAGGTAACTGAATTCTAAACCAGCAAATTATCACACGCACCATTTTGGTGCACATGACTGTTTCCATGAAAAAGAACGCCCCCTTGCGGGGGCGCCCAGTTTGCGGCTTGGGTCAGCACAATCCTTAGACGCTGTAGTACATGTCGAACTCGATCGGATGCGTGGTCATGCGGAAACGCGTGACATCCTGCATCTTGAGTTCGATATAGGCATCGATCAGATCGTTGGTGAACACGCCGCCCTTGGTCAGGAACTCGCGGTCCTTGTCCAGGGCCTCCAGCGCCTGGTCGAGGGCGTGACACACGGTCGGGATCTTCTTCTCCTCTTCCGGCGGTAAGTCATACAGATCCTTGTCCGAGGCTTCGCCCGGGTGGATCTTGTTCTGGATGCCGTCGAGGCCGGCCATCATCATCGCCGCGAACGCCAGGTATGGGTTGGCACCCGGATCCGGGAAGCGTACTTCGATGCGGCGCCCCTTCGGGTTTGGC
>CAYIQV010000027.1:4310-10941 GCA_964365635.1 uncultured Acidiferrobacteraceae bacterium | reverse complement strand
ACTTTTTTCTCCTTCCCCCTTGAAGGGGGAAGGTGGGGATGGGGGTGCGCACTCATCGCTTGTACCACCGGTAAACACCGCACCCCCACCCTTCCCTCCCCCTTCCAGGGGAGGGGAAATATCTTGTGACCGTCGCATAGAGCCTGCCCCCGCGAAGGCGGGGGTCAAACCTCGGTGAGTCCCCCGGCAGAGCCGGGGGTTTACCTTACTGAAATTATTTTTCCCCGTAAACGACCAGTGCACTTGAATCGATCCGGATATTACCATCGGGGTATCTTTGATTCACAGCCTGATAGACCTCATTCTTTATTTTTTCTTTCATGGCAGCGCCGGCCTTGCTGAGTGCCGCAACAACGGGAGCAGCGACTTCGTTCATTGCGTTCCAGTAAACATCGGTTGTTTTGCAATTCAGCTTTCCTGCCACCTCTTTGACTGAGATATTCTTAAGGCCCGCTTGCTCAAACAGGTTCGTGAGATAACCCTCCTTGGCACAACGAAACATTCCTGGCGCATCCGGTGGAGGCGCCGGCAATTCCATGTTTCTGTTGATGGCCCCCATGATCGCCGTCACCCAGAAATTCTTTTCGGGGACATTCCAGACCGCTGTCGCAATTCTTCCGCCGGGCTTCAGAACGCGCGCCATTTCCTTGGCCGCCAATAATGTGTCGGGAAAGAACATAAACCCGAAACGGCAGCTTACGGCATCAAAGGCATGGTCGGCAAAAGGCATCTCGCAAACATCGCAGGCGCGGGTTTCAATATTGTGGATTCCTCTCCGTATGGCATTTTCCTTTGCTATTTCAAGCATGTCCTGTGCCAGATCGGTGATAACCACTTTCCCGCCTTTCAGCTTTGAAGCGATGGTCAGGCCGGGTTCACCGGTGCCCGCCGCCACATCCAGCACCGCATCATTACCTTTCGGATTGAGCAAGCGGATGATTTCGTCGCCCATGGGGCCCAGAAAATCCATAAAGAGGTCGTCCCATTTTTTCCAGCCGGGAGAAAACTTGTTCCATGTTTCCTTTTGCTGTTCGCGTATTTGTTCGAGTTGTTGTTTCATTTCAGGTGTCTCCGTTTTTTTGTGCAGTCAAGACCAAACTCTCGCCCTGAGTTTGGACCGCAGATGGGTTGGGCGACAAAGATTTTACTTCAATTGGCCTTCGACCGGCACGGCATCCAATGGCGACTCAAAGGCAATGAAAAGGATGCATGGGACAGTGCTTGCGCAGTAGCCCTTGTGCGGTTTTTTGGCGGGGCCGTACGCATAAGTTCCCGGTTTGAGAACCGCCGACTTCTGATCTTCATAGGTGATTTGAAGCTCGCCTGCCACCAGCACCATGCGTTCTGCCGAGGTGTGCCAATGGAGCGGAATGGTCGACTTGGCGGGAACTTTGAAGAAAACGTCGAGGTTGTCTTTTGCCGGGTCGCCGTGAAGAACGGCGATGCCGCATCCTTTGGGTAAGAACGGCGGGCAGGGGCCCCACTTAAGCTGAGCATCATTGGCAGTTTGCGTTACTGCCTGCTCAGGCACAGATACCTGTGCAAGCACGAACGAGCTGCTCATGCTCAAGGGTAAAAACAACAAACTACGCAGTACTGCGTGTAATGGCCGGTTAAGTCTGGTTTGGTGACACATGGTGATTTCTCCTTTGGTGTTGATGGTTTTGTGCAGATCGAACGGTTCATTCTCCACAGCCTGATTAACGTGTTATGCGTATCCTGCCGCTTTCTTAACCAGGGGCAGTCCATGCAGGATGTTGCCACGCACAGGTCGAGAAAAAAACGTTTTCATAAACAGGTCGACCGAAAACGGTGCACGACGATTCCACGGCATGAGCGACAGAAGACGCGCCAAGAGGCAGTAGCCAAAGATCGCCCGCGCCCATGTTCCCACGGCAGGCAGCCAGTAAATGATCTGCATCGGCTCAGGATACGCCGCAAGAAGAAGCGCCAGGTACCAGAAACGGACCTGGACTGGAAAAGCAGTAATGCCTTGCTCACGAATCGCGAAGTGGATTAGCTGCGATAGAGAGACACCGATGGCCAGGACGAAGCCGATTTCGTATCCCGAAACACCGGCGGACAGCAGGCACGCGGTCACAAGCCAGTACCACCAATTGAGTTGTTTGTAGTCGATCATAAACATAAGGCGTCTCCTCTAGTTTCAATTGAAAGTTCAATTACACATAACGCATCGTGCACCGAAACGCTGTTATGGCACGTCCGGTGGAACGACGTGGTTATGCACGGATGGTTATCGTATTGCATCGGCCTGACGCGGAGTCAAGATCGCCATGACAATGGCAACAGCGATCAAAGCGGCAACGTCTCCCCAGAGATGTCCGATGTGCCGGGTATTGGCTATAGCCTGAACACCCATAATCCCGCCATGCACGATGCTCGACCAGATCGTGAACCAGATCAGGCTTATGTGTGCCATCGGATCGCGCGCGGCGAGCATCAGGAACACGCCAAGCGTGGCGTAGATGCCGAGGATCATCTCGAGATACTCCGAACGACCTGCTTCATGCCAAACCCAGCCAGATGGCCAGACAATGCCGAGCGGCCAGATGCCGAACGTGAAGGTTAGCCCTACGAGTACCAGGACGATGCGCAGGTACTTGATGCGATCAGCTTCAGTCATTTTGTTCTCCTTTATGTTACTCACATGATTTCTACACTTGCAGGCAACACACCGCGATGCGCCTCCGAGTGCCGCCTCGTTTACATACCTACCAGCTGGGCGGTATAGCCGGCTTCCCGGGTCTTCTCCAGCAACACCGTCGTGTTGGTTTTTTCCGAGTTATAGGCGATTAAAAGGAGATGCTCCTTGCCTGCGTTAAACCCTGGCGAAATGACTCCGTCGATCTTACGCATTTTATTTTCGAGAGCACTGCGCGCTTCGTCATTCAGGGACTCATTGATGTGAATCATGACATCGCAAATATTCATTTGTAGCTCCTTATGGAATGTAAAGTTGATGGTTGAATGTACGAACTACTTGCACTTGATGACGACCTCGAGGTACTCACTCGGGGCCACCAGCGTGCCGTCGGTCGCGCGATTGAACTTCTCGGCCAGGGCGATCAGGTCGGCGGCGAGCGCCTCCTGCTTCGCGGCGTCGAGCGCACCGAAGGCCTTGTGCATCGGGCCGTAGAAGGTGCGGAAGACTTCCAGCCAATGGGCCGCGCTGTGGTAACGGAACGCGAAGTTCCTGCGCTCGACCGCAATCGAGTCGAGCCGTTCGCCGAAGATCTCGCGCAGCCGCGCTTCGGTGCCCCAGAGCGCGGGCGACTTCACGCCGGCCGCCGGGGGCAGGTACCGGCCGATCAACTTGAAGAGTTCGCCGATGAAGCTGGTTGGCGTCCAGTTGGCGAGGCCGATCCGGCCACCGGATTTGCAGACGCGGACCATTTCCGCCGCGGCTTTGTCCTGGTCGGGTGTGAACATCACGCCGAAGGTGGATATCACCACATTGAAACTGTGGTCGGTGTACGGCAAATTCTCGGCGTCCGCCTGCTCGAACTGCACCTGCAGGCCTTCGGCGCTCGCCCGGGTGCGCCCACGCTCGAGCAGCGTCGGGACGTAATCGGTCGAGACGACGTCGCACCAACGCCGTGCGGCGGCCAGTGTCGCATTGCCGTTGCCGGCGGCGACGTCGAGCACGCGCTCGCCGGCACGCAAGTCGAGCGCTTCGCAAAGCGACTCGCCGACGATCTGCAGCGTGGTGCCGACAACGGCATAGTCACCGGACGACCAAGCCAGGTGTTGCTTGTTCTTTACGGCCGCAAGATCAACGGCGGGCGTGGACGCGGAAATGACTGCTGACATGGTGTTCTCCTTTAATGTGCAGATCAGGGCTTGTACGCTGTAACGCGGTCCTGTTGCGCGTCGTCGAATCCGGGTCTGGTGTTGCCAATCGACATGCCTATTTCACCCTGAAGAAGCGGGTGCGGGGTCCCGCAAAGCGGGACAAAAAGCGGGACAAAATCGGGGATTGAACTGCTAGAATCAGGCGCTTCGCAGGCAACGGAGAGGGTCATACGAGGTGCAAGACCGGACGCATTCGTTTGGCTACTGGCTGCGCCGTCGTCGCAAAGCGCTGGATCTCACCCAGGAGGCCCTCGCCCAGCGGGTCTGCTGCTCGGGTTTCACCATCCGAAAGATCGAGGCCGATGAGCGTCGCCCCTCGCGGCGGCTCGCAGAACGGCTCGCCACGTCACTCGCCGTGCCCGAGGAGGAGCGGCGTGATTTCCTCGCTGCGGCACGTGCACTGCACGCCACGGACCGTCTGCAACTGGAGCCTCTGCCAGTCGACGCCGACGCACCCGCCGCATCCATCCATTCCCCTCCTGATTCGACTATCGGCGCCACCAGCGATGCCACGCCCTTCGTGGGCCGGAGCCATGAGTATGGCCAGCTCATCGGACTCATCGCGCGGCTCACCGTCGGCACCGGGTACACCGTCCTGATCGAGGGCGAGCCGGGGATCGGCAAGAGCCGTTTACTGCGCGAACTTGCGCGCTACGTGCATCCCCAAGAATTGCCAACGCTCGCGACGAACTGCTACGAGATCGAACGCGCGACGCCGTACCAGCCCGTGATCAACCTCGTTACGCACGCGCTCGACCGCATATCGGACGCGGCCTTGCGCACCCTGGCGCCTGTGTCGCTCGCCGAACTCGCCGCGCTGGTCCCCGAAGTCGGCGAGCGTTTTCCGAACCTGCCGCAGTTGTCGAACGATTTTCCCGAGGCGCGGCAGGCGCGCCTGTCCCGTGCCGTGGACCAACTGCTCGAAGCATCGAGAGGCGGTCGTCCAGCAGTTCTCATGGTGGACGATATCCAGTGGGCCGACGACGCCAGCGCGCAAGTGCTGCATTACCTCGCGCGCCATGCCGCGCAGCGCCCGGTGCTCGTGATCTATGCCTATCGTGACGAAGCCGTCGACAGCGACGAGCGGTTCGCGCAGCTGATCGAGAGTCTGCGCCGCGAGGCCAACGCACGCCGCGTGCCGCTCGCCCGACTGGGTTATGCAGATACCGAGAGCATTGTCGCGGCGCTTGCCGACGCGAACCTCGGCGTACCCGGCCTAGCCGAGCGCCTGCATCGCGAAACCGAAGGCAATCCGTTCTTCCTGATGTCGATCCTGCAATCCTTGAGCGAGGGCGAGACGCAACTGGAGCCCCGCGCGGGCGGCACATCGGGCTTGCTCCCCGATGCGTTGCGTGCCGCCGTGCGCGTGCGCCTTGCGCACGTGCCCAAAGCGATCCGGCCGCTGCTCGACACCGCCGCGATCCTCGGCCGGCGCTTCGACTTCGATATTCTTCTCGACGTAACACGCGAGCCCGAGGCACAGCTGTTCGATGCGGTGGAGGCGCTCGTCAAGCGCCGTTTGTTGCGCGAGGAACCCGAAGGCGGCGTATACGACTTCAGTCACGACAAGCTTCGCGAGGTGGTCTATCGTGATATCGGCGGGGCACGACGCAGACAGCTGCATCAGTCGGTGGCTGAAGCGCTGGAACGAATCGGCGAAGACGCCACGCACGAACGCGACGCCCAGCTCGCGGAGCACTACGAGCGCGCGCACGTCTGGGTGAAGGCGCTCCATTATCTTATCCTCGCCGCTGAACACTCGCAGAAGCTGTTCGCGATGCGCGACGCCTTGCACTGGCTGGATCGCGCGGTCGCGCTGTCCGAGTCGCACCCGGAGTCGCTGGATGCACAGCAGCGCCTCGCGCTCTACGAGCAGCGCGGGGCGGCGCGCGCACAGGCCGGGCAAACTCAAGGCGCCGTCGCCGACATACGCCGTGTCATTGATGTATTGCGCACCGGCGGCGAACGCGCCAAGACGCGTGATGCACTGATCCAGTTGGGCATGGCCTATCGGCGCGCGGACCAATATGAAGAGGCGACGGCGTGCCTCACCGAAGCGCTGGCGGAGTCCCGTGCAATGAACGACGAGCGCCACGCCGCCGACACCCTCTATCACCTTGGGACGGTTGCGTGGAGCACCGGACAGAACGGCCAGGCGATCGAATTCCACCAGCAGTCGGTCGAGATCTGCGAACGCACGGGTTTCACCGATCTCGTCGCAGTGCAGGCCTGGCACGGCCGGGGCGAGGCGCACTTTGCGAACGCGGAGCCGGCGGCGGCAATCGCGTGTTACACCCGCTCGCTCGAACTGGCCCGTGGCATCGGCGACAAGAGTTACGAGTCCGAAAACTTGATGATGATCGGACACGCCTGCGTCGGCACGAGGGGGCTCGGCGACTACCCGCGCGCCATGGCAAGCTTCGAGGCGGCGCTCGACATCGCGCATGCCGCGGACTTGCAGTGGCACTTTGGTCCAACACTGATCGGGCTCGACCATGTCCGGGCGTGCACGGGCCGCTATGGCGAGGCGTGGACCGGCATGCAAAAGACCCTGCACTGGCTCGAGAGCCTCGGTCAGGTGCGCTATCAGCTCATCGCCGCTGATGGCATCGGCCATCTGCTGCTCGACCTTGGTTTGAACGAACTGGCGGTCGAACATCTGGAACGCGGACACGCGCTCGGGCGCGACACCGGCATCCTGTTCTGGCGCGCCGCGATCGACACGCACCTTGCCGTCGCGCGATCGCGGCTCGAGCAT
>CAYIQV010000027.1:0-4300 GCA_964365635.1 uncultured Acidiferrobacteraceae bacterium | reverse complement strand
CGGCGCTGCAGACCACGCTCGAACAAACGCGCCGCACTTCGGAGCGCTATATGACGGCCCGGTGTCTTGACGGGCTGGCGGAGATTTCGCTCTCGGCAGGTGATGCGAGGCGCTGCCGCGCGTATGGTGATGAACTGCTCGCAATCGCCGAAACGAACAGCCTGCGCGAACTCGAGGCGGCCGCGCGGCGTTGGCGCGGTGAGGCTATGTTTGTGGAGAAAGCTTACGTGGAAGCGCAGGCAGAGTTGTCCCGCGCCGCGGCGCTGGCTGAGGATATCGGCCGTGTGCGACTGCAGATGGACGCGCAGGCTGCGCTGGCACGTCTGCTTGTTGCACAGGGTCAACGTGACGTCGCACAACGCCACGGCGCCAAGGCGCGCGCGATTGCGGAGACAATCGAGAAGAGTCTGGAGTCCTCAGGGCTTGAGGCACGGCTCTGCAATCACCCCTCATCCTAACCTTCTCCCGCAAGGGGAGAAGGAATTATCTGTTGATCGGTGGGTTACGGCAAAAAGCGTCTCGTGTCCCCGAGAGGGGGAACCCACCCTGCATTTAATTAAACGGCATCTACTTCAACTTATACAGCTTGCCCCCGCCCCTCGCATTTTCATACGGCACCAAACTTTCCCCCATCGCATCTGACAATTTCAGCAGCCGTTCTTCCGGATGCGGATGGGTTTTGAAAAGCAGCGACACGCTGCTGTCGCCGGGATTGATGGCGCCGATTTTCTGGAGCACGGCCGGGAGGCTGTAGGGATCGTAACCGGCGCGGGTGGCGAGGACGACGCCGATGCGGTCGGCCTCGAACTCGGCGTTCTTGTCGAGACTGCGGGCGAAGATCTCCGCACCGTTGCCGACCAGGTTCTTGATGTACTCGTTCTTGTTGTCCTGCATTTTTTTCTGCAGGAACGACTCGCCCAGCGATATCGCCGCGCCCTTGCGCATCACCTCGATGTGGTGGCGCTTGATCACGTGCCCGACTTCATGCGCCAGCACGCCCGCGAGTTCGGCCTCGCTGGTCAATTTCATGTACAGGCCCCGGGTGAGAAACACATAACCGCCGGGGGCGGCGAAGGCGTTCACGTCATTGGACTCGATCACGCCGAAATGCCACGGCAGGTTGGGCCGCTCGCTCTGCGAGGCCACCCAGCGACCGACGGTGTTCACGTAACGCTGAAGCGCTTCGTTCTGCACCAGTGGCGAGGCGCCGAGCAGGTTGGCGCCGACTTCCTGGCCGATGAGGATCTCGTCTTCCTCGCTGACGCCGAGCAACATCCGCCGGGGATCGGTGGGCTGGCTGCTTTCGCCGGAAGTCTTGCCCGACAGTTTTTGTTTCAGCTCGTCGAGCTTGATCGCCTGCGCCGGGCCCAGCGCCAGGAAAAATACCAGTATCATCCCAATCAGTTTTTTCATGTCTCGTTCCTCATTGCGGCGCTGGCAGATAGCTGACCGAGCGGCGTTGCAGCTTGTTTTTCAGCGCGTAGGCGCCAGCGTCTTTCTCGGTCACGGTAAATTTGTCCATCTTCTTGAGTTCCTCCGGATTACCCTTGGCGCTTTTCAGTTCCTCCTCAGAGAGCCCGCGAATACCGGAGGTGGCGACGATATTGCCGCTGCCGGAGCGGCCCGTGGCTAGCGCGGTGACATCCTGCGCCGAAGTTTTGCCGCCGGCCTGCGCCTGACCGGCGCGCACATTGAGCATGCGCACCCAACCCTGCTTGCCGGCTGCCTTGACGCGGGTCCAGCCGCCCTTGCGCTCCATGATTTCCACTGGGGTGCGCGCCGGCAGGTTCGCCAGGGTTTTCGCATCGACAAAGGGTTTGTCCTTGAGCAGCGTGTCCTTGATTGTCGAACCGCGCTCAGCAAAGGCAGCCGCTGTTAATGCCAACCCGGCCAGCAGCGTGAGGCCGGTAATCCATGTTTTGAAATACATAACTTCTCCTAAATGCCTGAGGGTCTTCTGAATAATAGTTTTTGCCGCAAAGTCGCAAAGGACGCAAAGAGTTTATTGTCTTTGATTATTCTCCGTCTTTCTTTGCGTACTTTGCGTCTCTGCGGCGAATAATCATACTTTAACCAACGCGACCGGCAGGCCGGCCTGAACGAGTGCTTCCGGTACCGCCACCGATGGGGTGTTGCGGCAGAACTCCTCGAATTCCTTAGTGGCCACGATCCTTATATTACCGTCATGTGCCGCGGATGGCGCGGTCATGGCCATACCCATGGTGCGGGCCAGCGCCTCCTCGCCCTGCAAGCGCCAGCGGTCCTGCACATCGACGCTGAACACGCAGGTGTGAATCAGGAAGATTGCGCGCTGGCTCCCACTCGGCGCCAAGCGGCCGCCTGCCCTGTCGACCACCGGTGCCATGCGCGCGAACGTGTCCATGACATCCTGCAACACCTCGGCCTCGATTTCCTTCGGCACCAGCCAGTAAAATAGCAACGTGTCGCGGAAGAAGGCGTGCAGCAACGGGAATGGCTTGAAGAGCGGCGCGGAGATGACGCCGTAGCGCGAGAGCCCGACTTGGCGCTTGAGCGCCGCGCGCAAACGCAGGTGCGCCTGGCGCGCGGCGATGTGATTGTGGCACTCGACCAGCACCGCGCGGCATTCGTTGCCCTCTTCCAGCAGCAGGGAGAACAGCGGATGGCCGTTGCGGTATTGCGTCTGGAACGTGCTGTTGAAACGGGCGATGGTGAAATACAGCAGGCTGAAGGTAAACGGCGCGGTCAGGTCGACAAACACCGCGCTGAAATTCAGGAACAGATACGAGATCGCCAGAAATCCAGTCTGGGCCAGGGTAAAGGTCAGGGTCACGGCGCGCTGGTCGATGTTGTAGATGAACGCCACCGCCAGCAGGATGATGGAAACGATCGTGACCACCACGGCGACCCAGCGCGGCAGTTCGGACAGGTAATCCCGGTTTTTCATGTTATCGAGCGCGGTGGCGAGAATCTCCACGCCCGGGTGGATGCGTGCCACCGAGGTCGGCTTGATATCGAACAGCGAAGGCGCGGTCGATCCGATGATGACAATCTTCCCGGCGAACTCATTCGCCGGGCGCGTTTTCTTTTCCTTCAGAAAATCGAAATACACCTCATGGAAGGAGACGCGCTGGTATGACGGCGGCTTGCCGCGCCAGTTGATCAGGATATCGGGGTCGTCCGGCAGCACCGCGCCGGTTGCGGCGGCGACGTTCGCGGGCAGCGAATTCACCACCCAGCCATGCTCGATGCGGTACACGTGATAACTGCGCACGATGCCGTCGTCATCGGCATAGAGATTGTTGGTGCCGAGACGATGGTCATCGAGCACGTCATAGAGATATGGCAGCACCACCGCGTAGGTGGCATTGGGCTCGGGGTCTTCGTCCTTCGTCACGCCCGGAAGCTGGCTCACCTTGAGGTTGCTGAGCTTGTCGTTGTCCTCGTTCAGGCGAATCATCGGAAAATAGGTATTCGGCGTTTGCAGGATAGTATTGCGGAAATACTTGTCGCCCTCGGCGTTGAACACGTCGGCGTCGCTGAAGGTGATGTCAAAAACAATCGCCTTGGGCTTCTGGACGCTGATGCCCTCCACCACCTCACCCATGATGTTGCGCGGCCAGGGCCAGCGGCCATATTCCTTGGCCATGGCCGCGAGCGCCGCCTCGTCGATATCGAGGATGACGATATCCGGATCGGCCGCGGGATGGCTCAGACGCGTCTTCATAATAAGGTCGTAGGCCTTGCTCTTCATGCCGGAGGTCAGGCCGGTCGAGATGGTCAGCGCGGCCATGGCGATGATCACGACCGCGAGTCCACCGTAAAACTTGTTGCCCAGACGATCGGACAGGGTTGCGAGCGGCAGGAGAAAAAACCGTGCGAGACGTTGGGCGGGGTTAAGCATGGCCATGGGCGTGGATGGTTTCTCGATGAGTTCAGGACATCATACCTGCCGTATCAATAAATGGCATAATGCACCGCGATCCATTCCCACAGAGAGTCCACCATGAAAGACAGCACCGTTGCCAGAGAATGGCTCGAAGCCTCGGCCCGCACGGCCAACGCCAAAGACTACAACGCCCACATGGATTTGATCTCCAAAAAAGTCCAGGTGTTCGGCGTGCCCGGATTCGAGTCCCTGGGCTACGAGGATTGGGCCAGGCAGAGCAAACACGAATTTGAATCCGGCCTGCTCAAGCACGTTTCCTACGCCGGCATGAAGGTGCAGGTCATGACGCCGGGGCGCGTGATGTTCAAAACCACCGAGACCGTGGAAGCCACGGACGGCAGCGTCCAGCCGCATGGCGAGGAAAACGTCCTC
>CAYIQV010000026.1:9591-11055 GCA_964365635.1 uncultured Acidiferrobacteraceae bacterium | reverse complement strand
GATCTCGAAGAGCTTGCCGCGATCATCGTTGAAGCCGAGCAGGTCGCCAGCCAGAATCAAATGGCCGGTCGATGACACCGGTAGGAACTCGGTGAGGCCTTCGACAATGCCGAGGATCAGCGCCTGAATAAGAAAGAGTATGTCCATTTTTTTATGTTCGTTTTCAGCAGATGAACGCCAATTATTTGCAGGCGTTGTCCGGCGTAGTTATAAAAATGTAAGCGGTTTGCCGAATACGCCTTGGCGGATGCGACCGTTGTCGTAGACCACGCGGCCGTTGACGACAGTGTAAATCGGCCAGCCGGTGAGGTTACGGCCGTGAAACGGAGACCAGCGCACCTTTGTGAACATATCTTCATCGCGCACGGGTTTTATTACATCGATATCGACGAGCGTGAGGTCGGCATCCCAGCCTTCCAGAATTTTTCCCTTGTTCTGGATGCCATAGGCCTGGGCCGGGCCGTAGCACATCCATTTCTGGATTTCCGCCAAGGTACAGCGGCCGGCCTTCATTTCGGTGAGCATCAACGGCAGCGAGGTTTCGACACCCGGCATGCCCGCAGGCGAGTCGGGATAGGGTTTGCGTTTTTCATCCAGCGTATGCGGGGCGTGATCGGTGGCGATGAAGTCAATGGCACCATCGTGCAGACCCTCCCAGAGCACGGCATTGTCCCGAGCCGTGCGGATGGGCGGATTCATCTGTACGCGCGAGCCAAGCTGCGCGTAGTCGTCCACATTCAGCAGCAGATGGTTGGGTATCACCTCCGCAGTGACCCAGGCTGGTTTGCCGCGGCGCAGCAGCTCCACCTCTTCACGGGTGGAGAGATGCAGAATATGCAGGCGGCGGCGGTATTTTTTGGAAAGAGCGAGTGCGAGTTCCGTGGCTTCCAGCGCGCTCTGGTTGTCACGGATTTCGGAATGCACGGCGATGTCGGTACGTCCCGCAAACTGTGTCCGGCGCGCGTGGATGCGCGCATTGTTTTCGGCGTGCACCGCAATCAGACGGCTGCCATTGGCAAAGATACGTTCCAGGTCATCGGCCTTGTCCACCAGCAGGCTGCCGGTGCTGGCGCCCATGAAGATCTTGATACCGCAGGCCGGATGTGCGTTGTTGATTTCATCCAGGTTGTCCGGGGTGGCGCCGATGAAAAAACCATAGTTGGCGACACTTTTTTCTGCCGCCAGCTTGAGTTTAGTGTCGAGTGCGGCCTGGGAGGTGGTGGGCGGGTCGGTGTTCGGCATCTCGAGAAAGCTCGTTACGCCGCCCTTGACCGCCGCGCGCGAACCGGAGGCGAGGTCTTCCTTGTATTCCTTGCCGGGTTCACGGAAGTGAACTTGCGGGTCGATGACACCGGGGAGCAGCAGCCGGCCATGGGCTTCGATGGTTTCATCCGCCTTGGCGTCGATGTGTTTGTCGAGCCGATGGATCCGGCCGCCCTCGCATGACAGGTCTCCCTCGAGAAT
>CAYIQV010000026.1:0-9491 GCA_964365635.1 uncultured Acidiferrobacteraceae bacterium | reverse complement strand
GTCGATGCGCTCGATGGATTCGTCGATTTTCTTGATCAGCTTGCGCTCACGGTCGCGCGAGCGCAGCTCCAGAGACATGTCGGTCTCCTGGCTGGCGCGGTCGTTAGGATCGGGCGGATTTTCGGGGACATCACGCATCTGCGATACAGTGCGCGCGATTTCATCCTCCAGTTCCCGTTTCCAGGCGAGCAGCACGGCGCGGAAATGCTCCTGCTGCTTTTTGTTCATGAACTTCTCGCCCTTCTTGGCGACGTAGGGCTTGACCCCCTGAACCGGAGAGGCGGGTGTTTCCTGTTCCTTCTTTTTTCTGGCTGGCACGCTTCAACTCCTGCAATAATGTGACCCCAGAAGGGGGGTGGGGGCAAAAAATTAGCGCGAATCTATACCAGAAAGCCATGGGGGTGGCAACTTGCTATTTGACCGCCCCTGCCACGAGACTCATTTTCAGGGTTATTAACGGGTACCGGGATGATGGAAGCATTGATTTTCGACGTGGATGGCACGCTGGCCGACACGGAACGCGACGGTCATCGTATTGCCTTTAATGCCGCGTTTGCCGCGGCCGGGCTGGATTGGCACTGGGACGCCGGACTGTACGGCGAACTGCTGGCCATAACGGGCGGCAAGGAACGCATTCGTTATTACGTTGACCAATACCGCACGGATTATCAAAAATCCGCCGATTTCGATGCCATGGTGGCGCGCTTGCATGCCGCCAAAACCGCACATTACACCGCTTTGCTGGGCGAGGGCGGAATTCCCTTGCGCCCCGGTGTGCGGCGCCTGCTTGAGGAGGCGCGCGCGTGTGGCGTGCGTCTGGCGATTGCCACGACCACGACACCCGCCAATGTCAGTGCACTGCTGCACCACGCCATCTCGCCACAGGCGGAGTCGTGGTTTGAGGTCATTGGCGCCGGCGATGCGGTGGCCGCGAAGAAGCCGGCGCCGGATATCTACTATTACGTGCTCGAGAGGTTGGGGCTTGCGGCGAACCGGTGTATGGCATTCGAAGACTCGGAGAACGGTTTGCGCGCCGCGCTATCCGCGGGCCTTAGAACGGTCGTGACCGTCAACGACTACACCCGGAACCACCATTTTCATGGCGCCACTATCGTTCTGGATCATCTGGGTGAACCGGGAAAGCCATTCCAGGTATTGTCGGGAGCGCAGGTTAAGGGAGTCTCGTATCTTGATCTCGATATGCTGACACGTCTGGACGCCGCCGTATGAAGCCGATCGCCTCGCGGCTTGCGCATATCCAGCCATTTTACGTCATGGATATTTTGGCCCGCGCCCGCGCCATGGAAGCGCAGGGCCGGTCAGTGATCCACATGGAAATCGGCGAGCCGGATTTTCCGACGGCCGAGAGCATTGTGCAGGCGGGGATCGCGGCGCTTAAGGCGGGCCACACGCATTACACGCCCGCCCTCGGATTGCCCGAACTGCGTACGGCTATTGCCCAGTCCTATGCGCCTGTCGCCAGAGTCGATGCTTCCCGCGTGGTGGTGACGCCCGGGGCCTCGGGCGCACTGCAACTTATTTTCGCGGCGCTGATCAATCCTGGTGATCAGGTGCTGATGGCCGATCCCGGTTACCCCTGCAATCGCCACTTCGTACGTCTGTTTGAAGGCGAGCCGGTGGCGATCCCGGTGGATGCCACCACCGGTTATCAGCTGAATGCCGATCTCATACGGCGGCATTGGACAAAACGCACCGTGGCCGTAATGCTGGCCTCGCCGTCCAATCCGACCGGCACGCTGGTGCCCGACGGGGAAATGGTGAAAATCGTGCACACCGTGACGGAACTCGGTGGGACGTTGATCGTCGATGAGATATATCACGGCCTGGTTTACGGTGCGTCGGCAACCACGGCGCTGACCCACTCACGCGATGTGTTCGTGGTGAACAGTTTCTCCAAATATTATGGTATGACCGGATGGCGCCTGGGTTGGCTGGTGGCGCCGCCGGCCTATGTCCCAGCCATCGACAAGCTCGCCCAGAACATTTTTTTGGCCTCCAACACCCCGGCGCAGCATGCCGCGTTGGCAGCGTTTACGCCGGAGGTCCAGCGTGAGTTGCAGCGCCGGCGCGATATTTTTCACGAACGGCGTGATTTTCTGTTGCCGGTCTTGCGCGAGCTGGGGTTTGTGATTCCGGTGGTGCCGGAGGGGGCATTCTATTTATATGCCGATTGTTCCCGGTTTGCCGCGGACAGTCAGGCTTTTACCTCAGACCTGCTCGATCGCACTGGCGTGGCCATTACGCCCGGACTCGATTTCGGCCTGCATCAGCCGGAAAGGCACGTACGTTTTTCCTACGCCAATACTGTTGAGAATCTGCGCGAAGGCGTTTCCCGACTGCAGGGACACCTCAACTGCGCTTGATCTAAATGGCGCCTCTTTCCAGACGCGCGCGCAGCGCCGCATACGCGCTTTCCAGCGCCTGCAAGACCGGTTCAGCCTTGCCGAGCTGGCCGCTGTCCGCCATTTTTTCGAGCTGTTCCGCGGCCGCGTGCATCGCGTGGGCCTGAAAGTAGGCGCTCGAACTTTTGAGCGTGTGTGCCTCGCGCGCGGCGCACTGTGCGTCGGCGGCGGTGAAGGCCTGGCGCAGGGAGGCCAGCCTTTGCGTGGCTTCCTTGATGAAGATTTCCACCAGCTTCGGATCGGGATTGACGGCGACATCGACCGAAGGGTCGTCGGATGGTGCCGGCGCGGCATCGACCGGACCTGCTGAGGTGGACGGCATGAGATTCTCGCGCTTCAGCACATCAGCCAGAATGTCGGTGTCCACGGGCTTGGTCAGGAATTCTCTGACGTCGAGGGCGCGGCAGCGCTTGATCTCGGCATCCGTGGCGCCCGCCGTCAAAACGATAATGGGTGTTTTCGCGGCTACGCCGGAAAGGGCGCGTATGGCCTCGATCGCCTGTACGCCGCTCATGTCCGGAAGATGCAGGTCCATGAGTATCAGCCCATAGGATTTATGCCGCACGGCATCGACGCTGGCGCGGCCGGTTTCGGCGACGTCGGCGGCGGCGTACCCGAGTCGCGACAGTATCTTGAGCATGATCTCCTGGTTCACGGGACTGTCCTCGACCAGCAGCAGGCGCGAATGTTTTTTCCTGATTTCGGAGAGAGCGTATTTGGTGACGAGGCCGTTGCGTTGCCGCTCCTGCTCTTCCATGCCCCGGGTCGCCATGACCGCCTTGAGCAATTCGGGAAGATCGCTGGCCGGTACCGGTTTGCCGAAGTAGCCGGCAAAACCGACCTGGTTCAGGCGCTGCGCGTCACCGCGCACGCCGGCGGACGTCATCATCACGAGGACGGTGTCGCGCATTTCCGGGTGTAACTTCACTTCGCGCCCCAATTCCTCGCCGCTCAGGTTGGGCAGAAACATGTCCACCATCACCAGGTCGAACCGGAAGCTGGAATCCGCCGCCGAGCGGATCATCTGCAGGGCGGCATTGCCGTTACCGATGGATTGCACTTCCATTTCCAGCGCCGCGAGCTGTTCCACGAGGCCCACGCGCGCCGGAATGTTGCCATCGGCCACGAGCACGCGCAGCCCCTTGAGGCTGATCTGCGCGGGTGCGGGAGCGATGCCAACCATCGCCGGTTTCCGCAGACTGATGGAAAACCCGAAAATGCTGCCCTTGCCTTCCTCGCTTCTGACGCCGATGTGTCCACCCATGGCCTCCACCAGTTCCTTGGTGATGGCAAGACCGAGGCCGGTGCCGCCGTAACGATTGGCGGTTGACGCCTTGGCCTGATTGTATGGCTGAAACAGTTTTGCCTGGTCCTTGGGCGAAATACCGATGCCGGTGTCGGCAACTTCGATGTTCAGCCGCACCCGGCCGGGAGATTCCTCGGGAAGTTTTTTGGCGCTCAGCACGATTTCGCCGTGGTGGGTGAATTTGATAGCGTTGCCCAGCAGGTTGATGATGATCTGACGCAGCCGTCCCGGGTCGCCGAGCAGGCGGGTTGGCATGTCCGGCTGGATCAGGTTGGTGAGTGTGATCCCCTTTATGTGTGCCTGTTGCGCCAGCAGCGTCACGGATTTCTCGATGCAGTCGCGCAGATCGAATTCGATCTCCTCCAGCTCCAGCTTGCCGGATTCGATCTTGGAGAAATCGAGCAGATCGTTTATCAGCGTCAGCAGACCGCTCGCGGATGACTTGATGATATCCGCGTGACGACGTTGCTCGTCGGAGAGTTTCGACTCGAGCATCAGGTCGCTCATGCCGATGATGCCGTTGATCGGCGTGCGCAGCTCATGGCTCATCTTGGCGAAGAAGTCGCTCTTGGCCTTGCTGGTGAAATTGGCCTGAGTTAAGGCTTCGCGCAGCGTCTGCGTCTTGTGCTGCACAAGTTCGTTGGCTTCACGCGCCATGCGGAAACCGGCGTACTGCCCCCACATGGCGAACAGGAACGGCATGGCGTCCACCGTCCACAGCGCGATGTTGGAGGTCTGGGCGAGAATGACGCCGTCGATAGTGATGTCGTCGACCATCACATAGCTCACCAGCAGCGTGGCGATGATCACGCTGACGCTGGCGATGTAGACGCCATATAACGCGTATTCGGAAGCCCGCTCCCGGAGCAGGAGCAGATCTTCTGCCAATCGTTGTCGCTGTTCCATCGTTTCCGGGTTTACTCCTGCGCTGAAATGCTGCCTTTTATAAAGTGTAGATGTTTTTCATCGAGGCGCTCTGCGCGCCAGTCGCGCAAAAACCGGTCATTTCCCGAAAAAAATGACCGGCGGCAAAGGACGCTGGCGGTGGCTGTGCAGTGCAGCGTAATTCTTGGCACTTATTCAGGTACCAAAAAATGGTCGTGCCCAAGACGGTGAAGCAATCCGGCGGCGGATCTCCCTCTCCCTTCGGGAGAGGGTTGGGGTGAGGGGGTTCTATACCCCTCATCCTGTCCTTCTCCCGCGGGGGAGAAGGGGCGTTTTCCCATGCCTGCGTGGCTGTCATCCACGCGACATAAGTTCCAAGCAGAATGAAGCACTACATTTAGAGTTGGAGGGTATCGGCCAAGAGCCTGGACATATTGTGCAGTTCGACGTTGCCCAGGTCCTTGCCCACGGTTGCCGTCACCAGTGCCGCGGTGGGAGAACTCAGGGCGGCACGCAGGTTTCCCAGGAAGCGCGGTTCGGCGACCAGCACCAGTTTCGTATAGCGTTGCTGATGGCGTCCGTCATCCAGCAGCGTGCTCAGATGCTTGGCGAATTGTTCGGCGATATGGGTGGCTGGATCCTGTTCCTTGCCCAGGGCGTGGCGGCCTACGCCCAGACTATCGAAACTGCGGCCGGGTTTGTCGGCACCGATTTCCTTGTTCTTCAGCCGGCCTTCCGGATGGGGAATATCCTGAAGCAGGTTCATGCCCTTGCCGGGCCCTTGGTTTTCAAAAATACGCGCACCACCACGATGAGCAACCAGGATCCAGGTATTGTTCATGTAAGTACCTCAATTCTCAGATAGAAAGACGGTTGGTCGGATTTTCTGACACTCTGTTGATCTATTTGGCGGCCAGCGCCCAATGGGCCTGTTCATTCTAACCCCTTGAATACTCGCTCCAAGCATACTGATTCCCGAAAATAATCGTAATGATACAACTCAAGAACGCCATGGAAAGATCAAAGAAATATGTAAGCGAATCCTTACACTTGCACAATGTTGTATCCACTAAACAACAGCCAACTTGATGGTTTATGCGACTTAAAAACCTGCGAATCAAGGCGTTAGGTTCTTTGTGGCGTAGCCAAGGCTTCATGGTATGCCGATTGCTTATGTACATGGTACGGCCCGTACTGCCGCTATAAGAAGATGTGGGGAGGCACATGAAGATTGCTGACATAATCGGTTCATTGAGAACCATGATTTCTACACGGAAATCCACCATGACCGCTGAAGATGTTTTGCGGGAGACCGCGGCCATGGTGTATGTCGGCGATATTTATGCGGTGCATGTGCATAATCGTGTGGCACTGGAGCTGGTTCGTATCAATGGCCGTCCTACCGTGAAAGGCGTCAATGACGCCGTTTCACCCTTTCTTCGCTGAGAGTCCCTAACAAAATGAAAATGTAGGGTACGCCCTGCACACTGCTCAACCTCGTGGTGCGTGGGACGCATATTATGGACTCCTCCCGGTTTGCAAGCGTCTCGTGTTGCGGTAGAGCAAGATCGACCGCACGCATGGGATATTCTCTCAAACAACCTGGTAAAAAAGAGCCGGTCAGGTCACGTTCGTGACGCTTGATCGGGTGTAGTTTCGTTGAGCTTTGCGTTGAGTGGTGTTGACACCCCTCATTATTTATGACCAGACTTAGTCCAGTCATAAATAAGGGGTGCCCCATGCTGAAAGTCAACATTCGCCAAGCCAAGATCCATCTCTCGCGCTACGTTGAAGAGGCGGCGCAGGGCAAGGAGATCATCATCGCCAAGGCCGGCAAACCGGTTGCCCGGATTGCGCCGCTGGTTCCCGCCAAGGTCGTGCGCAAGCTCGGACTCCTCGACGGCAAGGCCCGCATCCCGGCCGATTTCAACGCGCCGTTGCCCGACGAGGTGCTCGCCGAATTCCTCGGCGGTAAGTGATGCGCCTCCTGCTCGATACCCACCTGTTGCTGTGGGCGGTGGCGGCCAGCCGCAAGCTGCCGCGCGGCGTAAAGTCGCAATTGCTCGATCCCCACAACGAGTTTTTTTATGGTGGTGGGGCTGTTAGCAGAGGGTAAAACCATTGAGGAAATACTTACCGCCCATCCCTATCTTGACGTGAGGATAGGTGGGAGGCGTATAACCTATGCCGCATGGAGAGCCGAGGAGGAAGAACTTCCGCTCGCCACTGGTCAGCTGTCCATGTGACTTCTTTCTGTTGTTTTCCATGACGAGGAAAGTGGTTAAACTAAATCGATCTGGTTCAATCTGGTCATTCCGTGGAAATATTCAAGGTATTCACTCTCGAAGCGGCGCATCATTTGCCCAATGTCCCGGAGGGCCACAAGTGCCGGCGTTTGCATGGGCACTCGTTTCGCGTCGAGATTCATATTGCCGGGCCGGTGCAGGAGAAGACCGGCTGGATTCTGGACTTCGCTGATCTGTCCCGTGCGTTTCAACCGCTTTACGACCAGCTCGATCATCATTATTTAAATGAGATCGAGGGTCTGGAAAACCCCACCAGCGAACATCTGGCACGCTGGATCTGGCAGCGACTCAAGCCCGCATTGCCGCTGCTCGCCAAGGTCGTGGTGCGCGAAACCTGTACCGCCGGTTGCATCTACCGTGGCGAAGACTGAAACCAGAACGAATGGATCTTCATTCATCGGTTGAACCCCCTGTTGAAATCGAAATCGGGCCCAAGCCTTCGCTGGCGGTGATCTGGCTGCATGGGCTGGGCGCCGATGGCCATGATTTTGAGAGCATCGTCCCGGAGCTTCGGCTCCCACCGGTACCGGGAGTGCGTTTCATTTTTCCCCATGCCCCGCACCGTCCGGTAACCATCAACGGTGGCTATATCATGCGCGCTTGGTACGATATTGCGCAGTCGGCTCATGGTTTCGAGCAGAATGCCGAGCACATACGCGAATCAGAAAAAATTGTGCGGGGGCTGATTGAGCGGGAGAACAGCCGCGGTATTCCGAGCGGACGTATTGTGCTTGCCGGATTTTCTCAGGGTGGGGCCATCGCGCTCCATGCCGGGTTGCGCTATCCCCGGCCCCTCGCGGGGCTGCTCTCGCTTTCCGCCCCTGTGCCCTTTGTCGAGGAACTGATGGCGGAAACCAAACCCGTGAACGCAGATGTTCCCATTTTCATGGCCCATGGGACGGGTGACCAAACGATCCCCTACGCCATGGCCCAGCAGGCCCGGGCACAGATGGAAGTAAAAGGGCTCAATATTGAGTGGCATGCCTACGTGACCGGGCATTCCGTGGTGCCGGAGGAAATCCGGGATATTAGCCGCTGGTTTGGGCGTATTTTCAGTCAGGGTGGTGAGCGAGGCCAGAGGCCCTAGCCGCCGATTTTTTACCCCTGAATCCGGGTAAAGACAGGAAGGCTGTGCAAAATTTGTGCAATCCTTGCTGGGCTACATTTTTGCGAAAATACATCTAGACTTAAAGCCAGGTGCCGTCATGGGGATATGTGCGGCCGGTCACCGTTCAACAAGGAACAGGAGAGCTTTGTGGTCATATTAAAAGAATCGCCGCGAGACTGGGGCCTTGTCGCCATTGTTGCTCTTTTGAGCATTGCCTCCAATCTTCCTCCGGAGTGGGCCGAGAGCATCAACCTGGAACGCAAGTATCTGCTGGCAGGGTTGCTCGGCGTTGTCGGCGTGGCGCTGATCAAGTACCTCAAATTCACACTGATCCTGGTGATTGTTATTCTCGCGGCCGGCGCCAACCTGCCGGCGGATATCGCCAAGGAGTTCAATATCGATCCGCAGATCAGCCTGCTCGGCCTGGTCGGCATGATCGTGATCTCGCTCAGTAATCGTGTGCTCAAGCTTCCGACCGGCCTCGAAAAGAGCGGGCGTTCGAAGACCGCCCATGGTGCCGCGGCCCTGTTTACGGCCATCCTCAAAGGGCGCATCGCCGTGGTGCAATCCTTACTGGGGCAGGGTGTGAATGTGAATGTCCGGACCGTCAGTGGCAAGACGCCGCTGATGGCGGCAGCCTACAAGGGTTATGGCGACATCATCCAGATGCTGATGGACAACGGCGCTGAAGTGAAGGCCGTGGACGGTCGCGGGGACACGGCACTGAAGATCGCCGAACGGGGTGGGTATACGCGCATCGCCGAGCTACTGAAGAAGGTGGGTGCCTGATTAATACGCCGAATTGATGTGCTGGTGGGGGAATAGCCAAAATTAAAGGGGGCCAGAAGGCCCCCTTTAATTTTGGCGCTCCCAAGGGGATTCGAACCCCTGTTACCGGCGTGAGAGGCCAGCGTCCTAGGCCACTAGACGATGGGAGCGTAAGGTATTGGCGCGTGGCGCCGCAAGCAGTGGTATTATACGTGCCAGCAAACAAACCACCAACTGATTGTTATCCGCCCGATCTTTTGCTTTTGATCGAAAGGTGAAAGAACGATTAACGTCCCGGCCATCATTCCTCGCGCGCAGCATCCCATCTCCCGCGCGCTGATCAGCGAAAGTGCCATCAAGGTTCTGCACCGTCTGAAAGACGCCGGTTATGCCGGCCTTTTGGTCGGCGGGTGCGTGCGTGACCTGATGCTCGGGCGCGAACCCAAGGATTTCGACGTGGTCACCGACGCGCGCCCCGAGGAAATCCGCAAACTGTTTCACAGTGCGCGCGTGATCGGACGGCGTTTTCGTCTGGTGCACGTGCGTTTCGGGCGCGAGATCATCGAAGTGGCCACCTTCCGCGCCATACCCCGCAGCATTGCCGAGGAGGTTCGCTCCGAGGATGAAGAGGGGAACGATTCCGACGGCGACAACGGCAACGCGGAAAACGGCCACGCGCCGGAAGCGGCCGACCA
>CAYIQV010000025.1:0-11104 GCA_964365635.1 uncultured Acidiferrobacteraceae bacterium | reverse complement strand
CCGAGCAGGATCACGCCGATGAGGCGATCGGGACGGGCCAGCAGGTGCTGAGCAAGACGCGCGCCGTGGTGACCGGAAGCGGCAAGATGCCGCAACCGGTGGCGATTGAGGCTTACCATCGCGATCTCGGCAGCCGAGAAGAAGGCAGAGAGGAGGACCAGAAAAATCAGGGTGCCGATCAGGACGCCGAGAGAAATGTCAGCCATGAACTGCGTGCCTCGTCGCTATGGGAGCGACGATTCTAGCAGAATGCTGAAAAAATCTATCCACTGCCTTTCCGTGTTTTTGTAGGGGCGCAATTCATTGCGTCAGTGTTGGGCGAGTGATATTCGTGATTATTTTTTCGGTGTTACTGGACAGACCACGTTGAGCGGGCAGTCAACTTCGTGATTGTTGCCGAGCTTCTTCCAGACATGATCCAGCGCCTGTTCTTCTGTGCGGAAGAAACGCCCGGGGCCGAGACTCTGATAGAGGCCGGTGCGCTCGAACACGTCCATCACCTGTTTTTTTACACCGGCGAACAGTATCTCGATGTCTGTCGCGTGCAGTCGTTCGCTCAGGTGTGAGAGCATTTCCTCGCCCGTGGCATCGACCTCATTGATGCCGTCGGCCAGCACGATCACGTATTTAAGCTCGGGCTTGGTGGCGACGCGTTCCTGGATCTTGTCCTCGAAGTAGCTGGTATTGGCGAAGTAGAGCGAGCCGTCGAAGCGGACCATGGTGATGTTCTTGCAAGTGTCGAGGCCGAACATCTCTGCGTCGCGCAGGGTTCCGTCCGGATGGCGCGCCAGCACCGCCACGCGCGGTTGCATGGTGCGGTAGAGGTACAGAATCAGCGCCAGCCCGGCGCCGATGAGGATGCCCTTGTCGAGGTGCGGGGCGAACGCCAGTGTGAGCGCGAAAGTCACAATGGCCACGATGCCGTCCTGCTTGTTGGCCTTCCAGGCATGCTTGATGGCCTTGACGTTAATCAAGCCCACGACTGCCATCATGATGACCGCCGCCAGCGTGGCTTGTGGCAGATGGTAGAGCAGGGGCGTCAGCCACAAGAGTGTGACAATGACAATTACGCTGGTGACGACGGACGAGAAACCGGTGATGGCGCCGGCGCTGATGTTTACGGCGGAACGCGAAAACGAGCCGGAGGTCGGGTAGCTCTGCGAGAGCGCGCCAACGATGTTGCCGATACCCTGGCCGAGCAGTTCCTGGTTGGCGTCGAGTTTCTGGCGGGTCTTGGTGGCCATGGCCTTGGCGATCGAAATCGCCTCCATGAAACCCAGCAGAGAAATCGTAATAGCGGCAGAAAGCAACTGCAGTATTACACCCAGATCGAACTTTGGGAACGCGAAACCGGGAAGGCCTTGGGGGATCACGCCGACGACATTGCCGCCCCCGTTCATGACCAGTTTCTCGCCGTCCACGCTACGTAAGCGCCATAGGCGCCCATCAGCGACGGTGCTCTCCGGTAAGTGACCGCGCAGATAGAATTTTCCGGGTTGATCGCCTTGGCCTGCTACGTATTCAAAGCGGTTTTTCTTGATTTCCTCGATGTCGGCCTTGGCGCTCTTGATGCGGCGTTCGCGTTTCAACCGTAGCGTGTCCCAGCCATGCTGGC
Organism: uncultured Acidiferrobacteraceae bacterium; assembly: GCA_964365635.1. Taxonomy (GTDB): domain Bacteria; phylum Pseudomonadota; class Gammaproteobacteria; order Acidiferrobacterales; family Sulfurifustaceae; genus Sulfuricaulis. The sequence goes on along the minus strand of CAYIQV010000025.1, from coordinate 9,489 downwards.
TGAGCAAGGTGCGTGAGTCGTCGGTGCCAATGCGCGCCAGGGTGTCCTTGTACTTTTTCTCGGCCGCGGCGACGGCCTTGTCGATTTCCGGAATTTCCTTCTTAAGGGCGATCTCGTCCCGCACTATCTCGCTTACCGAATCTGTACCGATCTGATCAAGTGTGATGGTCTCAAGATGTTCGAATCGGATGGCCCAGGAGAGTGCAGTTGTGAGTGCCACGGCGATGAGCACGTTTGGAATTTTCGGATTGATGCGCCTCAACACGATCATGATGGTAAATGCCCCGGCGGCGATGAAAAACGTAAGCCAGTGGGTCTGTTGGGTAGCTGCTATGATCGTGTTCCACACCGTTTCGTAGTGATGCTCTGCTTTTTCGGCGCGCACGCCAAAAATTTTGTCGAGCTGCGAAGTGGCGATGATGATGGCGGCGGCATTGGTAAAGCCGACAATTACCGGATGCGACAGGAAGTTCACCACCACGCCGAGACGCAGCAATCCGAGGCCGAGCTGGAACAGACCAACAATCAGCGACAGGGAGATGGCGTAGGCCACGTAGCCTTGGCTGCCGCTGGCCGCGATGGGTTCTAGCGCAGCAGCTGTCAACAGGGAGACCACGGCCACCGGACCCGTGGCCAGTTGGCGTGATGAGCCAAACAAGGCGGCAACCATCGGCGGCAGGAAGGCCGCATACAAACCATAATAGGCGGGCAGTCCGGCGAGCTGTGCATAGGCCATGGACTGCGGAATCAGAACCAGTGCGACGGTGATGCCGGCGATGAGGTCGGCCCGGAGAATCCTCGTGTCGCGAATTTCTCCCATCCAGTTCAGGAAGGGGAACAGGCGGGCTAACCGTCCGCTGGTCGAAGTAGAGCGTGATGCACTGGACATGAGTGTTACCCGGTAATCGCTGGTTTAATTATGGAACAATTGACGATGCTGCATGTGTGATCTGCAAGCGACGAATTATAAGTGGTTAGGGTTGGCTTGATAAGCCAAGTCATGGAGTGCGTGGGCGGGCTTCAGCGGTTCAGGATAACTTCCATCACGAACTTGGCACCGAAATAGGCGAGTATCAGGAGCGCGAAGCCGCCCAGCGTCCAGTGCACCGCGGTACGGCCGCGCCAGCCAAGACGCCAGTGCCCGACCAGCAGGATGGCATACACCACCCACGCGAGCACCGCGAGGATCATGTGGTGTGTGAACTTGAGTGGCTGCTTGAACACCACTTCCGAGAAGAATACGCCGCTTACCAGCGTCAGGGTCAGCAGTACGAAGCCGACCCCGATCATCTGGAACATCAGGCTCTCCATGGTTTGCATGGGCGGCAGGGCGCGGATGAAGCCGCCGGGATGTTTGTTTCGCAGGTGGCGTTCCTGCACCAGCAGCATCAGGCTCTGCACCGCTGCCAGTGACAGCAGACTGTATGCCAGGATCGATATAATAATGTGGGCTGCCTGTTGGCCTGAAGTCAGCGGCAGCGCCATCTGGCCTGGCCACAACCATTCGACGAACAACATGAGGCCGGTAAACGGCATAATAAGTATGCCGAGGTTGTCGACCGGGCGGGAAATCGAGGTATACAGGTACAACACGGCCACGACCCAAGCGACCAGCGAGAACGCCGGGGTCAGGGCGAGATTGACACCGCCATCACGCCACAAAACACTATATAGGAGTACCGCGTGCAGGATGATTGCGCCAAGCCCGAGACTGAAGATGCCAATTTTTACCCCACCTGTTATGGTCTCGCCGCGCGCGAGGCGCAGCCCAAGCAGGAGGCCGACGCACAGATAGAGCGCCAGGGCGAGGAAATTCACGGCGGAATTCGTCAACAATGTCTCCCTACTTTGTTCGTCTGGCCATAATGCATGTCGACCTGCTGCGTTCGTCTGATCATAAATTATGTCGTCCTGCTTCGCTCGTTTGGTCATAATACGATCTCATGATGGCACAGGTCGCCCCGCCTTTGAAGTCCGGGGCGTAAGCTAATTTTGGTCCTTATAGATCGTTTGGCGATGAAGATACAAATTCTTGGTTGTAGCGGCGGCATTGGCGCGCAGGCGCGCACGACATCCATTCTGGTGGATGACGACATCCTCATCGACGCCGGCACCGGGGTGGGCGATTTGAGCCTGGAGGCGCTGGGCAAGATTGACCATGTGTTTCTGACCCATTCGCACATGGACCATGTCGCCATGCTGCCGTTTTTGCTCGACACCGTGGGCAACCGCCGGCATAAACCTGTCCTGGTCCATGCCCAGGAAGACACGCTGAATGCGTTGCGTAATCATCTTTTCAGCGGCGAGCTATGGCCGGACTTCAGCCGCATCCCCACGCCGGAGGCGCCGTTCATGCGCTATCAGACGCTGCCAGCCGGGGGCGAGGTTATGATCGATGGCCGCCGCCTGCGCAGTGTTCCGGTGAACCATATCGTTCCGGCGGTGGGCTATTTAGTCGGCAGTCGTGGCGGGAGTCTGGCTTTCAGCGGTGATACCACGACCACGGATGAATTCTGGCAGGTGTTGAACGCCACGAGTGACCTCAAACATGTCATCATCGAAACCAGTTTCCTTGATAAGGACGCAGAGCTAAGCCGCATCTCGAAGCACATGTGCCCCACACTGGCGGCGGCCGATATCCGCAAGTTGAAATTTGGTCCACAGTTGCACATTACCCATCTCATGCCGGGTTCCGAAGACGAGATTATGGCGGAGATCGCGCGTCATCTTCCGGACAGAATACCGGCCCGTCTGAAGCGTGATCAGATCTTCGAGTTGTAAACAGGTATCAGCATGTTCGACAACCTCAGCAACCGGTTACAGACCACACTCAAACGTCTCCGCGGCGAAGGTCGCCTGACGGAAGAGAACATGGCCGTTGCGCTGCGCGAAGTACGCATGGCGCTGCTGGAGGCCGATGTCGCGTTGCCGGTGGTGAAGCAGTTCATCGACCATGTACGCGCCAAGGCATCGGGACAGGAAGTACTGTCGAGCCTCACGCCCGGGCAGGCGCTGGTCAAGGTGGTGCATGACGAGCTGGTCGAACTCATGGGCGCCACCAACGACCGGCTTAATCTCGCCGCCCGCCCGCCTGTCGTGATCCTGGTGGCCGGCTTGCAGGGCGCCGGCAAGACAACGACGGTGGCCAAGCTGGCCCTTTTCCTGCGCGAGCGCGAGAAAAAATCCGTGTTGCTGGCGAGCGCTGACATCTACCGTCCCGCGGCCATCGAGCAACTGCAGAAACTGGCGGCTTCCGTGGGTGTCGAGTTCTTTCCCAGCCAGTCCGATCAGCGGCCCGCAGACATCGCGCGTCAGGCCGTGGAAGCGGCGCGCAAACGCGTGATCGACGTGGTGATCATCGACAGTGCCGGACGCCTGCATGTGGATGACGCGATGATGCAGGAGATCAAGGAAGTGCACGCGGCGGTTCAGCCAGTCGAGACGCTGTTTGTCGTGGACAGCATGACTGGCCAGGATGCGGTGAACACCGCCAAGGCCTTCAATGAGGCGCTGCCGCTCACGGGTGTGATTCTGACGAAAACCGACGGCGATGCTCGTGGCGGTGCGGCCTTGTCTATTCGGCAGGTGACCGGCAAGCCCATCAAGTTCCTGGGCGTGGGAGAAAAGACATCTGCGCTCGAAGCATTTTATCCGGAGCGGGTGGCCGCCCGTATTCTCGGCATGGGCGATGTCTTGGGACTGGTGGAAGAGGCGCATCGCACCGCCGACAAGGACAAGGCGCAGGAATTTGCCAGGAAAATTACCCAAGGCAAAGGGTTTGATCTCGGGGATTTCCGCGATCAATTGCTGCAGATGGAGAAAATGGGCGGCATGGCCAGCCTGATGGAAAAATTGCCCGGGATCGGCGCGGTGCCGGAGGCGGCGCGGCAACAACTGAATGACAGCCAGACGAAACGGCTCGTGGCCATTATCAATTCCATGACGCCGGCGGAGCGTCGTTTTCCGGACGTGGTCCGTGGTTCGCGCAAGCGCCGTATTGCCAGCGGTTCGGGTACGCAAGTGCAGGAGGTCAACCGGTTGTTGAAGCAGTTCGATCAGGTACAGAAGATGATGAAGCGCATGGGCAAGGGCGGACTGCAACGCTTGCTGAAGGATGTCAAGGGCAGATTGCCAGGCATGCCCGGTTAATTTATGGATGAAGAGCGCGGGATAATCCATTGTAAAATGGAGCAACGGGCAGAGTTAACAAACGCCGATGAACAGCGTATAGTTTTCCCCGGGCTAGGAGACAAGGAGAGCAGACAATGACCACCGAACATAAAAATGCGCGCGCATCCAAAGAACAGGAGCGTCGTTCCAGCAGCCAGGAAGTCATACAAAAGCTGATGGCGGAGCGAGCGGAAATGCTGTTGCTGTATTGCCAGATCGCCGGACTTGATCCCTACGGCAAGAACTCACGCGGGAAACACGCGCTGGATTTGCTGCAGAAGTTCTGCCAGGTGCTGGTGGACTACATTGCGGCAGGCCACTTCAGCCTTTACGAGCGTGTCGTGAACGGCACGGAGCGGCGCCAACGGATCGCGGGTTTGGCAGACCAGCTTTACCCACGTATTGCCGACACGACCGAAGCGGCGCTGGATTTCAACGACAAGTACGACTGCGGCGACCATTGCCAAATCGCCGCTTCTTTCGATGACGACCTCTCCCGCCTGGGCGAGGAGTTGGCCACTCGCATCGAACTCGAAGACAAGCTGCTCAGCAATTTCCAGTAAATATCAGGTAAGCCACATTGGTTGCTGAGGTCAGCGACCGAAACCCTGCGCATCCAGCGCTTGGCCAGTGACGCCCCGACTGTCGGGGCCGAGTAAATAAAGATAAGCACTCATGATGTCTTCCGGCTTGGGCAAGGATTGGGCGTCCTCGCCGGGATAGAGCCGGCTGCGCAGGGTGGTACGCACCGTACCGGGATTCAGGCTGTTCACGCGAATCTTTCCCTCCGTGGCAAGTTCGTCTGCAAGAGTTTGCATCATCCCTTCCAGACCAAAGCACGCCACACTATACGCACCCCAGTAGGCGCGGCCCTTGCGTCCAACATCGGCGGTGGTGAATACAATCGAGGCATCTTCCGATCGTTTAAGCAGCGGCAGACAGGCACGGGTTAATTGCCAGGCAGCGTGCAGATTGACCTGTATCACCCGATACCAGGTCTCGGGTTCGTAAAGTTCAAGTGGCGTGAGGGTGCCCGACTCGGCGGCATTGTGCAGCAGGCCATCGAGCCGGCCGAATTCCTTTTCAACAATCTGGGTGGCCTGTTCATAATGGGCGGGAGTCGCCTTTGCCAGATCCAGTGGCAGCATCGCGGCCTGGGGCCAGCCGCGGCGTTCAATTTCGTCGTACACTTTTTCAAGCTTGGAGGTTGTGCGTCCATGCAGGACGACCGAGGCGCCGTGTTCCGCGAAGCAAAGCGCCGCCGCGCGGCCGATGCCATCACCCGCGCCGGTGACAAGGATAATGCGCCCGGCCAGCAGGTGGGGGGAGGGTGGGGTGTTCGCCATGGTGTTATCCGTCAAAAGGGGTTAGTGCGCGATCGCGGTTGCCGTGCCGGGCGATGGACGGGGATTCTAACGCAAGCGACGGAATCGTGCAGTGGCTAAAATCATGGCCCCTGACTATATTGGGTGAGAGTTCAAGACAAGGAGGCGTTAGTGAAAAAATTCATTATTGGATTGATAGTCGGAATGACCATTGCCTTTCCGCTGGGCATCAATTTCGGCAAGGATGTGCCTTTGTTAAGCAACCCGTTTGCCGCCAAACCCGATATCTCCAAGCGCGTGGTCGAGCGTACGGAAGACATGGTTGAGGGGGCCAAGGGGGCGATTCACGAGGCGACCAAGCCCGCCCGGGAAAAGTTGCAGAAATAAACGCCAAGTTTTGCCTCAGGCAAAGCTGGTTTTGCCTTCGTCGTTGACGCAGATCCGGTTGCGACCGCTTTTCTTGGCCAGGTAGAGTCGGGTATCGGCAACGTTCAGCATCTGGTCAACCGAGCTCGGTGTGTCCGTTCGCAGCGAGGCGATGCCGATGCTGACCGTCATCGATACGATCTTGTCGCCGACGACGAGTTGTTCCCTTTCAACCGCCGCCCGGATTCGCTCGGCGAGCACCGCCGCGCCCAGTCGATTGGTGTCCGGCTGCAGCACTGCAAACTCCTCACCGCCGATGCGGGCCACCGTGTCCACGTCACGCGTCAGCTCGGTCAGCATGCGGGCCACCATCAGAAGCGCTTCGTCACCCACCTGATGACCGTAGGTGTCGTTAATTTTTTTGAAGAAATCAACGTCCAGCAGGATGACCGAGAGGTCGGACTCCTGGCGCTTTGCCAGCGACAGGCAGTTGGCCCCATTCTCAAAGAAGGCGCGTCTGTTTTTAAGTTTCGTCATCGGATCGGTGGTAGCCAGTTCCGCGAGTGCGCGCCGGCTTTCCTCCAGTTCGCGGATGGTGCGGAACAGCTTGTGATGCACGTTAATGCGCGCCAGCAGTTCCATCTCGTCTATGGGTTTGGTGATGAAGTCGTTGGCGCCATTGAGAAAGGCCAGATTGCGATCGACGCTGTCCTCGGCGGTGGTCATGACGATGATGGGCAGATTCTGAAAGTGAGGTTCTTCGCTTTTGCGGATCTTGACCAGCAGTTGATGGCCGGTCATGTTCGGCATGTTGATGTCCGTCAGGACGAGGTCAATCTCCGGATGCTCCGCAAGAATGCGCCATGCCTCCTCTCCGTCTTCGGCGTGCAGCAAACGGTAGTGGCTGCCCAAATAACTGGACAGCAACGCGGTGGTCGTGTGGGAGTCTTCGACCAGCAGGATGAGCGGCAGCGAGCCCGATTTTTTTGCGCTTTTGTTTGCCACGATGGTAATGCTGAACGTGTTTGTCGTGATGTGTGATTCCTAGAGTGAATATAGCACGCACGGGCGCTGATCCACATAAATTGGCGTGCTCCGGGCAGGAGCGTAATCGCCGCTAGGCTTCCCCATTGTCGGTGGAATCCTCGATCTGAGCCGGGGCGCCGCCCAACTGCTCGATTTCGACATCGCGTAGTTTACGCACGATCGTGCGGGACTTGGTTTCGGCATCGCCCAGGGTGCTGCTGGCCGTTTCGAGCTGTTTTTTGGTTTTCGCGAGCAGCTCACCGAACTTGCCGAACTCGGTCTTCACCACGCCGAGCACCTGCCATACTTCGCTCGACCGTTTTTCGATGGCCAAGGTGCGAAAACCCATTTGCAGACTGTTCAAGAGGGCAGCCAGCGTTGTCGGGCCCGTGATGGTCACACGATACTCGCGCTGCAGCAGATCGGACAGTCCCGGCCGGCGCAGCACCTCGGCGTACAATCCTTCCGTGGGCAGGAACAGCAACCCGAAGTCGGTGGTGTGCGGTGGCGCGATGTATTTTTCATGGATCTTCTTGGCTTCGCTGCGGATGCGGTTCTCCATATCCTTCGCCGCCGCTTCGGCCGCGACCACGTCGGCGCGGTCCTGTGCGTCGAGCAGGCGCTCATAGTCCTCACGAGGAAATTTGGCGTCAATCGGCAACAACACCGGTTGCTCGTCGCTGGTTCGCCCGGGCAGGCGGATGGCAAATTCGACACGCTCGCTCGATCCTGGTTTGGTGACGACGTTTTTCATGTATTGGTCGGCCGTCAGCATCTGTTCCAGTATGTTTTCGAGCTGCACTTCGCCCCAGGTACCGCGCGTTTTGACATTGGTCAGCACTTTCTGGAGATTGCCGACATCGGCGGCGAGCGTTTTCATTTCGCCCAGGCCTTTGTGCACGGCTTCCAGCCGGTCGCTGACCAGCTTGAAGCTCTCGCCCAGACGCGTTTCGAGAGTCTTGTGCAGTTTCTCGTCAACGGTGAGACGCATCTTCTCAAGGCCCGCCTCGTTGCCGGCCTGCAAGTCCTTGAGTTTCGCTTCCAGGGTCGCCCGCATTTCGGCGAGTTTGTCTTCATTCGCTTTCGTCAGGCGATCCAGCTGCCCGCTCTGCAACCCGGCAATGTTGGCGATCTGCGTGCCAAGGGTTTGTTCCAGGCGTGCCCGGTCATTGGCCAGGTCGGCGCGGCCAGCACCGCGCACCAGCAATACGATTTGCAGTGCGACGACGGCGATCAGGCCGGCCAGCAGCAACCAGGCAATTGTTTCAATGGGCATCGAGCCACTCCAGAATTTCCTGCGGTGTACGGATCATGCCATCCGCGCCCCAGCTTGCGGGCGATTCGCTGGCACTAATGTATCCAAACAGGGCCACCAGTGTCTTCATGCCGGCTTCTTTGCCGGCCTGGACGTCGCGCTCGGCATCGCCGACGTACAGACATTGCTGCGGCTGGCTGCCGGCGCGCGCGCAGGCGTGGAGCATGGGTTCGGGATGCGGCTTGCGGTTGGTGGTGGTGTCACCGCTCACGATGCAGGCCGGCGCCGGCGCGGGGTTGAGCTGGCGCACCAGCGGGTCGGTAAGGAACGCTGGTTTGTTTGTGACGATGCCCCAGTTGATGCCACTGCCTTCGAGTGATTTGAGCAATTCCGGGATGCCCGGAAACAGGCGCGTCTGGCGACACAGGTTGGCGGCGTAGATGTCGAGCAGACGGGTACGCAGGCGTTCATAGTCCGCATCCTTCGGGCCCATGTTAAAGCCGACCTTCAGCAGACCCGGACTGCCATGCGATACCTCGGGACGGATTTGCGCCTCCGGCATCGGTGCGCGGCCTTCCTCCGTGAGCAGGGTGTTCAGGGCGTGCGCGAGATCCGGAGCGGTATCGGCGAGCGTGCCGTCGAGATCGAAGAGAACCGTGCGGATGCTAGTCATTCGCCCGCACGCAGATTTAGATGTAGGGTGGGCACCGCCCACCATTTTTCAGCAACCCGAGCTACCTTGGTGGGCAATGCCCACCCTACGAATACTTGAAAGATATTTTTGGAATGGTTTTTAGTCATTCGCCCGTACGCAGTAGGCGATGTAGTTCACATCGACACCCTGGCCCAGGTTGAACTGTTTGGACAGCGGGTTGTAATGCATGCCAGTGAGTTCGCGCACGGACAGACCGGCGTGCCGGGCCCAGCGCTCCATCTCCGAGGGCTTGATGAATTTCATGTATTCGTGGGTGCCGCGCGGCAGCAGCTTCAGCACATACTCGGCGCCGACGATGGCCATGAACCAGGATTTTGGATTGCGGTTGATGGTGGAGAAAAAAACCTGACCGCCCGGTTTCACCAGTTGCGCGCAGGCCGCGATCGTGGAGGCGGGGTCGGGCACATGTTCCAGCATTTCCATGCAGGTGACGACATCGAACGACCCCGGTTGTTCGCGCGCCAGGTCTTCGGCGGAGACATGCCGGTATTCCACTTTCTGGCCGCTCTCCTTGAGATGCAGCTTGGCCACCGCGAGCGGCGCCTCGCCGAGATCGATGCCGGTGACGCTGGCGCCCAGCCCGGCCATGCTTTCCGCGAGGCTGCCGCCGCCGCAGCGCGTCACCTTCGGCA
>CAYIQV010000024.1:10008-11168 GCA_964365635.1 uncultured Acidiferrobacteraceae bacterium | reverse complement strand
CCTGAAGCCCGGTCAGGACATCAATTTTGTCGGACAGCAGTAAGCGCGCTCAAGGAATTTTCAAATGGCACTGGTCAAACTCAAACCGACATCCGCAGGTGTTCGCGCCATGGTCAAGGTGGTCAGCCCTGACTTGCACAAGGGCCAACCCTATGCGCCGTTGCTTGAGAAGAAAAATCGCGGCAGCGGTCGCAACAACAACGGCCGCATTTGTGTGCGCCATCAAGGCGGCGGGCACAAACAGCACTACCGTGTGGTGGACTTCAAGCGCGACAAGGACGGTGTTCCCGGGCGCGTCGAGCGGCTGGAATACGATCCAAACCGCAGCGCCAATATCGCGCTGGTGCTGTATGCCGATGGCGAGCGCCGTTACATCATCGCGCCCAAGGGAATCACGGCGGGATCCGAAATCCGGTCAGGCGCCGATGCGCCGATCAAGGTCGGTAATTCACTGCCGCTGCGCAGCATTCCCGTGGGCAGCACAGTGCACTGTGTAGAAATGAAACCCGGTCGTGGCGCACAGCTTGGCCGTTCTGCCGGCGCCGGGATGCAATTGATCTCACGTGAAGGCAGTTACGCCCAATTGCGGCTGCGCTCCGGTGAAGTGCGCAAGGTGCATGTTGAGTGCCGCGCGACCGTGGGTGAAGTCGGCAACGCCGAGCACAGCCTGCGCAAAATTGGCAAGGCCGGTGCCAACCGCTGGCGTGGTATCCGTCCGACGGTGCGTGGCACAGCCATGAACCCGGTGGATCACCCGCACGGTGGCGGCGAAGGCCGTACCAAAGGCGGACGTCATCCTGTAAGCCCATGGGGCACGCCAACCAAGGGTTACAAGACACGCGCGAACAAGCGCACCGATTCCATGATTATTCATCGGCGTAAATAAGAGGTCTTAAGCCGTGCCACGTTCAGTCAGAAAAGGACCGTTTATCGATGCGCATCTCGCCGTCAAGGTGGAGAAGGCGCGTGGGGAAAACAGCAAGAAACCGATCAAGACCTGGTCGCGCCGTTCGACTATTTTGCCGGACTTCGTCGGGTTGACCATCGCCATTCACAACGGACGGCAGCATGTGCCGATCCTGATCACCGAAAACATGGTTGGTCACAAGCTTGGCGAGTTCGCCGCGACCCGCACCTTCAAGGGCCATTCGGCTGACCGC
>CAYIQV010000024.1:0-9998 GCA_964365635.1 uncultured Acidiferrobacteraceae bacterium | reverse complement strand
CGGAAACATAGACATATGGAAGCCACAGCGATTTTGAAATTTGTCCGCGTCTCCGCCCAGAAGGGGCGCTTGGTCGCCGACCAGATCCGCGGTCTGCCGGTGGCGCGCGCCCTGGAAGTTCTGGAGTTCAGCCGCAAGAAGGCGGCCGATCACGTGAAAAAGGTGCTCGAATCTGCAATCGCCAACGCCGAACATAACGAAGGCGCCGATGTGGACGAGCTTCGTGTGCATAGCATTCAGGTAGACGGCGGTCCGTCGTTGAAGCGGTTTCATGCCCGCGCCAAAGGCCGTGGTGTGCGTATTCTCAAGCGCACCAGTCACATCACGATTATCGTGAGCGATGCCAAGGTCTCAGGCAAGAACAAGAGGAGAGCGAACTGATGGGTCAGAAAGTCAATCCGATTGGATTCCGGCTGGGCATAAGCCGTGATTGGACTGCCAAGTGGTATTCCGGGACCAAGGGTTATACCCATAACCTGATCTCCGACCTCAAACTGCGCGAATTTCTCAAAGAGAAATTAAAGAGCGCCGCGGTGAGTACCATTGTGATTGAGCGTCCCGCGCAGAGCGTCCGCATTACCGTGCATACCGCCCGCCCCGGCATCGTCATTGGCAAGAAGGGCGAGGATATCGAAAAGCTGCGTCTGGAGCTGACCAAGCTTGCCGGTCGCCCGGTGCAGCTCGCGGTCGAGGAAGTGCGTCAGCCGGAGCTGGACGCCCAGCTGGTTTCCGAGAACATCAGCCAGCAGCTCGAGAAACGTATTATGTTCCGCCGCGCCATGAAGCGCGCCGTCACCAACGCCATGCGCTTGCGCGCGCAAGGCATCAAGGTCATGTTGGCCGGTCGCTTGAATGGCGCCGAGATTGCACGCACGGAATGGTATCGTGAAGGGCGCGTGCCGCTGCACACGTTGCGTGCCGAAATTGATTACGGTTTTTCCCAGGCCTTTACGACCTACGGTACGATCGGCGTGAAGGTGTGGATCTTCAAGGGTGAGGTGTTTGATAAGGACGCCCAGAAGACGGACGACGTGGAAGCCGCCAAGAAGGCGACGGCCGGGTGAACGAAATGTGCGCGTAGCGCACCTCGGCTCGCTTCCCTCTCCCCTTGCGGGAGAGGGAATGAGGGTGAGGGGAAGTGAAGTACATTTTAGGGTGAGCGCAAGTTTGAGGAAGCCCTCACCCCTTACCCTCTCCCGCTCCGCGGGAGAGGGGGAGTAGGATGAAAACTTGATAAGGTTTGAATATGCTGCAACCTAAGAGAACAAAGTATCGCCAGCAGATGAAGGGCCGCAATCGCGGCTTGGCTCAGCGCGGCAATAAAGTGAGTTTTGGTGAGTTTGGTTTGAAGGCCATTGCCCGCGGTCGGCTGACGTCACGCCAGATCGAGGCGGCGCGGCGTGCACTGACCCGTTGCATCAAGCGTGGCGGCCGCGTGTGGATCCGGGTCTTCCCCGACAAGCCGGTCAGCAAAAAACCGCTCGAAGTGCGCATGGGCAGCGGCAAGGGTAACGTCGAATACTGGGTTGCGCTGATTAAGCCCGGCGCCGTGCTGTATGAGATGGAGGGAGTGAACGAACAGGAGGCGCGTGAGGCATTCAAGCTGGCCGCCGCCAAGCTCCCGGTCAAGACCACATTTGTGGCCAGAACGTTGTAAGGCGAACGAAACGATGAAGGCGAAAGAATACCGATCGATGGACGCCGCTGCGCGCAAGAAGGAACTCGACGCCATGCTGCGCGAGCAGTTCAATCTGCGCATGCAGAAAGCCACGGCACAGCTGGCGAACACCGCCAACCTGAAGAAGGTACGGCGCAATATTGCCTGTCTGCGCACCATCATGAACGAGAAGGCAGGATAAGGTGATGACCGAAAAGACGAAAACCCCTTCCGGGGACGTAAAGGCCGCCACCGCGCGCTCACTGAGTGGCCGTGTCATCAGCAATAAGATGAACAAGACCATCACGGTGCTGATCGAGCGCCGCATCAAGGACCAGGATTACGGAAAATATGTGACGCGCCGGACCAAGCTGCATGCCCACGACGAGAATCAGGACTGCAAGCAGGGCGATCTGGTGATGATCGAGGAATGCCGGCCGTTGTCCAAGACCAAGGCCTGGCGCCTGGTCAAGGTGCTGGAACGGGCCAGCGAGTTCTGAGTAAAGAATTGATTTTTCGCGATAACGCTACGAGTGATATAATCGAACGCTTTCGCATTAGCGCGAGTGTGGAGACAGGACAATGATCCAGGTGCAAACCACGCTGACGGTGGCCGATAACAGCGGGGCAAAGAAGCTGATGTGCATCAAGGTGCTTGGAGGCTCCAAGCGCCGCTATGCCGGCATCGGTGATGTGGTCAAGGTCAGCATCAAGGAAGCCATCCCCCGCGGGAAGGTTAAAAAGGGTGACGTGTACGATGCCGTCATCGTGCGTACCCGCAAGGGCGTGCGCCGTCCCGATGGATCGGTGATCCGTTTTGACAGCAATGCCGCGGTACTGCTGGACAACAAGCGTGAGTTGCTGGGAACACGTATTTTCGGGCCGGTGACGCGCGAATTGCGCAATGAGCAGTTCATGAAGATTATTTCGCTCGCGCCGGAAGTTTTATGAGGAACCCTCACCCCTTGCCCTCTCCCGCGATGCGGGAGAGGGGGAGCAGGTGGAAATATATTTTTAGGTTTGACTATGCATAAGATCAGAAAAGACGATCGGATTATCGTGCTCACGGGCAAGGACAAGGGCAAGCAAGGCACCGTGCTGCGCGTGCTCCCCAACGACCGCGTGCTGGTGGAAAACGTGAACATGATCAAGCGCCACACCAAGCCGAACCCCAACAAGGGTGTCACCGGCGGGATTGTCGAGAAAGAAGCGTCGATCCATATTTCCAATGTGGCTTTGTACAACCCGGCGACGAGCAAGGGTGAGCGGGTAGGTTTCAAGACTATGCAGGATGGCACCAAAGTGCGGTTCTTCAAAAAATCCGGCGAAGTAGCTGACGTTAAATAAGGTCCAGGTTATGGCAAGGCTGAAGGAAGTTTACAAAAAAGAAGTGGCACCCGCGTTGCAGGCCAAGTTTGGCTACAAGAACGTGATGCAGGTTCCGCGGATCACCAAGATCACCCTCAATATGGGTGTGGGCGAGGCCATGGCCGACAAGAAGGTCATCGAGAACGCCGTCGGGGACATGACACGCATTAGCGGCCAGAAACCGCAGGTCACGCGCGCGCGCAAGTCGATTGCCAACTTCAAGGTGCGCGAGAACTGGCCGATCGGGTGCAAGGTCACCCTGCGCGGCGCGCGCATGTACGAATTCCTGGACCGCCTGGTCAGTGTCTCGATCCCGCGTATCCGTGACTTCCGCGGTTTGCCATCACGATCCTTTGACGGCAGTGGAAACTATTCACTCGGTATCAAGGAACAGATTATTTTCCCGGAGATCGACTTTGATAAGGTCGATGCCATCCGTGGAATGGATATCACGATCGTCACTACTGCGAAGACAGATGAGGAGTGCCGTGCGCTCCTGGTGGCGTTCAAATTACCGCTGCGCAGCTGAGGTTTTTTAAATGGCCAAGAGAAGCATGATCAACCGTGATGTTCGCCGTACGGCACTGGTCGCCAAGTACGCCACGAAACGCGGCGAACTGAGAGAGATGGTGAAGAACATAAAATTGCCTGAGGAGACACGTCATCAGGCGATGCTGGCGCTGCAGAAGCTGCCGCGCGATTCGAGCTATACCCGCCGGCGTAACCGCTGTCAGGTGACTGGCCGCGCGCGTGGCTACTACCGCAAGTTCGGCATGTCGCGCATGAAGCTGCGTGAGACCATGATGCGCGGCGAAGTGCCGGGCGTGGTCAAGGCGAGCTGGTAAGAGGGAATAAATTTATGATGACCGATCCGATTTCCGACATGCTGACCCGCATCCGTAACGGCCAAATGGCCGAGAAGGTGAGTGTGCGCATGCCCGCCTCCCATCTCAAACTGGCCATTGCCAAGGTGCTTCAGGGGGAAGGGTATATCGAGGGTTTCAAGCAGAGCACCACGGACGGCAAGGCTGTGCTGGAAGTGGCCCTGAAATACCATAACGATCGCCCGGTAATCGAACGCATTCAACGGGTGAGCGCACCCGGACTGCGCCGCTACCACGGCAAGGACAAACTGCCGCGCGTTTCCGGTGGCATGGGTGTGGCGATCATCTCCACGTCCAAAGGCATCATGTCCGACCGCGCCGCCCGCAAGGCCGGCCTCGGCGGCGAAGTTTTGTGCATCGTTTCCTAGAGAGCTGAACGAAAAGACCATGTCCAGGATTGCGAAATATCCGGTTACCGTGCCGAGTGGCGTGCAGGTTGCGCTGAACGCGGGAAAATTGAGCGTCAAAGGCCCGAAGGGAAACCTTGACCATCAGGTGCACCCGCTGGTCAAGGTGATGCAGGAGGGAAGCCTCCTCAAGTTCGAGCGCACCAATGATTCAGCCCTGGCGCGTGCGGTGTCGGGCACCACCCGGGCTCTCGTCAATAACATGGTGCACGGCGTGGACAAGGGGTTCGAGAGAAAATTGACGATCATCGGCGTCGGTTACCGCGCCGCGGTGCAGGGCAAGAAACTCAATCTGACGCTGGGATACTCGCATCCCGTGGTGTACGACGTCCCGACCGGGATCACCATCGAGTGCCCGGATCAGACCAATATTATTGTGAAAGGCGCCGACAAGCAGCTTGTTGGCCAGGTGGCCGCAGACATTCGCAGTTACCGCAAACCCGAACCCTACAAGGGCAAGGGTGTGCGTTACACGGATGAACGTGTGGTGAAGAAAGAAGCCAAGAAGAAGTAAGCGATAGAACATTATGCATACGAAAATTGAGAAACGTGCCCGCCGCGCCCAGCGCATCCGCCGGAAGATCCTCGGGATCGGGGTTGATCGTCTGTGCGTGCATCGCACGCCGCAACACATTTACGCGCAGATTATCGACAAGACCGGGGGAAAAGTGCTGGCCAGTGCCTCGACTCTCGAGGCTGAAGTGCGCGGCAACATCAAGCACGGCGGCAACGTGGAAGCGGCAAAACTGATTGGCAAGCGCATTGCCGAGAAGGCCAAGAGCGCGGGCATTGTGCAGGTGGCCTTCGATCGTTCCGGATTGAAATATCATGGCCGGGTCAAGGCGTTGGCGGATGCCGCGCGCGAAAACGGTTTAGAATTCTGAGGTAAGACACGTGGCAGGTTTCAACGAAAAAGAAGCACGGAGCGACAATTTCCAGGAAAAACTGGTCAACATCCGGCGTGTCGCCAAGGTGGTCAAAGGCGGCCGGATCTTTGCCTTTTCCGCACTGACCGTGGTCGGTGATGGCGCTGGCCGGGTTGGCATCGGTCGCGGCAAGGCGCGCGAGGTACCGGCGGCCGTGGCAAAAGCAATGGAAGACGCACGGCGCAACATGAAAAAAGTTGAACTCAAGGGACCGACATTGCATCACGCCGTGACCACGTGGCACGGAGCTTCGAAGGTGGTGATGAAGCCCGCCTCCGTCGGTACCGGCATCATTGCCGGCGGCGCCATGCGCGCCGTGTTTGAAGTGGCCGGCGTGCAGGATGTGCTGGCCAAATGTATCGGTTCGCGCAATCCGGTGAACGTGGTGCGGGCCACGATTGGCGGTCTGATGGCAATGCACAGTCCGTCGATGGTGGCGCAAAAGCGCGGCAAGACGGTCGAAGAGATTCTCGGCTGAGGAGATTGAGACACATGGCCAAGAAAAAATTAAAAGTGACGCAGATACGCAGCTCGTTTGGCACAGGCAAGAAGCACATGGCCTGTGTTCTGGGCCTGGGATTGCGCCGCATGCGCCACTCGGTGGAAGTCGAGGACACACCGGCTGTGCGCGGGATGATCAACAAGGTTTTCTATATGGTTAAGTGCGAGGAACTCTAGTCGTGCGACTGAATACAATGAAACCTGGCTTCGGAGCCAAGACCTCGGCCAAACGCCTCGGTCGTGGCGGCGGCTCGGGTCTGGGCAAGACCAGCGGCAAGGGCCATAAAGGCCAGTCGGCGCGCGCCGGCGGTTACCATAAGGTGGGATTTGAAGGCGGCCAGATGCCGATTCAGCGGCGCCTGCCCAAACGTGGTTTCAATTCGCCGACGTTGGGCGCCACGGCGGAAGTCCGGCTGCATGAATTAGGCAAGATCAGCGAAGGCGTGGTCGATCTCGCGGCGCTGAAAAAAGCCAATATCGTTCCGGCACGGGCGCTACGCGCCAAGGTATTTCTGTCCGGTAAGCTTGATAAGGCCGTCACGCTGCGTGGATTGACGATCACCAAGGGCGCACGCGAAGCGGTCATGAAGGCCGGCGGCAAGATCGAGGACTGAATAATGAAGTCCTGCTTCGCTCGTCTTACCACGATAATGAAGTCCTACTCCGTTCGTTCTTCCGAATGAGTAGACCGGCGGGCAGTCTCGGGGGTCTCGCGGGCTTGGGAAAGCTCACGGAACTCCGGCAGCGAATTTTTTTCGTGCTCGGCGTCCTGATTGTTTACCGTATTGGTACCTATATCCCGGTGCCGGGTATCAATCCGGTGGCCTTGGCCCAGATGTTCGAGGGCAGCCAGAGTTCGATCGTCGGGCTGTTCAACATGTTTTCGGGCGGGGCCTTGGAGCGGTTTTCGCTGTTCGCGCTCGGGATCATGCCGTACATCTCGTCGTCGATCATCATGCAGCTGATGACGTCGGTGATTCCTTCGCTGGAACAGTTGAAGAAGGAAGGCGAAAGCGGACGGCGCAAAATCACGCAGTACACCCGTTATGGTACGGTGGTGCTCGCGACGTTTCAGGCACTGGGTATTGCCATCGCTTTGGAAAGCCAGACAGCCGCCGGTATGCCGGTGGTGATCCAGGCAGGTATTGGTTTCAAGCTGGTGACGGTGATATCACTCGTGACCGGCACGATGTTCTTGATGTGGCTGGGTGAGCAGGTGACCGAGCGCGGGATTGGTAACGGCATCTCGATCCTTATTTTCTCCGGTATTGTCGCGGGGCTCCCGGGCGCGATCGGGCATACCCTGGATCTCGCGAGCCGTGGGACGTTCCAGCCGCTGTTTGTATTGTTGCTGTTTGTGGTCAGCTTGGCAGTAACGGCGTTCGTGGTGTTTGTCGAGCGTGGACAGCGACGCATCACGGTGAATTACGCCAAACGCCAGCAAGGTCGCCGCGTAATGGCGGGGCAGAGCAGCCATTTGCCGCTCAAGGTCAATATGGCGGGCGTGATCCCGCCGATCTTCGCCTCCAGCATCATCTTGCTGCCGGCGACGGTGGTGAGCTGGTTTGGGCAGGCGGAGGGGATGGAGTGGTTGCGTAACATCTCTACCACGCTATCGCCCGGCCAGCCGATTTACGTAATTCTGTACGCGGCAACGATTGTGTTTTTCTGTTTCTTCTACACCGCTTTGGTGTTCAATCCCAAGGAAACGGCGGAGAATCTGAAAAAGTCCGGCGCCTTTATTCCGGGCATACGGCCGGGCGAGCAGACGGCGAGTTACGTCGATGGTGTCATGTCGCGTCTGACGCTTGCCGGTGCCGGGTATGTGACGCTGGTGTGTCTGTTGCCGGAGTTTCTGATCGTGAAGTGGAATGTCCCGTTCTATTTTGGCGGCACCTCACTGCTGATCGTGGTCGTGGTGTGCATGGATTTCATGGCCCAGGTGCAGGCGCGGCTCATGTCGCACCAGTATGAGAGTTTGTTGCGTAAGGCGAATTTGACCGGCGGGATGAGCACCCCCCGCTAGGTTCTGAAGCAGGTTTAATGGAGGTTGAAGTTATGAAGGTCAGGGCATCCGTCAAGAAAATGTGCCGTAACTGCAAGATCGTGCGGCGCAAGCGCGTTGTGCGCGTCATTTGCTCAGACCCGACTCATAAACAGCGCCAGGGCTAGGCCAGTTGGCAAACAGGTTGATTTTTACGGGATGAAACAGTAATCTTGCGCGTTTTCTCGCGCCCAGGTTGAAGTTGGAGACAGGCTAAATGGCCCGAATTGCAGGCATAAATTTACCGAATCAGAAGCATATCGAGATCGCGCTTACGTCGATCTTTGGCGTTGGCCGCACGTTGTCGCGCAAAATTTGCAGCGTCTCGGGTGTGGCGCCAAATGCCAAAGTCAAAGATCTGACTGACGCTGAAGTCGACAAGATCCGCATCGAAGTCGGCAAGGTTACCGTGGAAGGCGATCTGCGCCGCCAGGTATCCATGAACATCAAGCGCCTGATGGACCTCGGTACCAATCGTGGCATGCGTCACCGTCGCGGTTTGCCGGTTCGTGGGCAACGCACCAAAACCAACGCCCGGACCCGCAAGGGTCCGCGCAAGAGCATCATCCGCGGCACGGGCAAACCCGTCAGCGCCTAGTTTATTTGGGATACTGAGTTAATTAATTATGGCAACGAATCCATCCGAAACCGAATCCGCCGCGGCCGCTGCACCGGCCAAGGCCAAGAAACGCGCCAAGAAAAGCGTTTCCGAGGGCGTGGTGCACATCCACGCTTCGTTCAACAACACGATCGTCTCCATCACTGATCGCCAGGGCAACGTGCTTTCCTGGGCGACCTGTGGTGGAGCCGGTTTCAAGGGTTCGCGCAAGAGTACGCCGTTCGCCGCGCAGATGGCGGCCGACAAGGCCGGACGCGCAGCCCAGGAATACGGTCTGCGTTCGCTTGAGGTTCATGTCAAAGGCCCAGGCCCGGGACGCGAATCGGCCGTGCGCGCGCTGCACGCGTTGGGCTACGAAATCAGCAACATCATCGACGTAACGCCGATGCCCCATAACGGGTGCCGTCCGGCGAAACGACGTCGCGTTTAGTTATCGTAACGGAGAGAATTCAGTGGCGCGTTATACCGATTCGAAATGCCGTCTTTGCCGGCGCGAGGGCGGGAAGCTTTTTCTTAAAGGCGAAAAATGTTTTACCGAGAGATGCCCGGTGGACAAGCGGGCCTATGCGCCTGGTCAGCATGGCCAGCGGAAAGGACGTTCATCTGACTACGGCCGGCAGTTGCGGGAAAAACAGAAGCTGCGCCGCATCTACGGGATTCTCGAGCGTCAATTCGAAAGTTACTACAAGGAAGCGGCACGCCATAAAGGCTCAACGGGTGAAGGCCTGTTGCAGTTGCTGGAGTGCCGTCTCGACAACGTCGTGTTCCGCATGGGCTTCGGGGCTTCGCGTTCCGAGGCGCGTCAGCTGGTGCGGCACAACGCCGTACTGGTCAATGGCAGGCGCGTGAACATTCCGTCTTATCAGGTCAAGCCAGACAATATTCTTGAAGTTTCCCAGTCTGCACGCGAGCAGCTGCGCATCAAGGCCTCGCTCGAGGCCGCGGAGCAACGCGGCATTCCGGAGTGGCTGGATGTCGATGCCAAGGCCATGAAGGGAACGTTCAAGACCGTGCCCGAGCGCGGTGATTTACCGGCCGAAATCAACGAAAGTCTCGTTGTGGCGCTGTACTCCAAGTAACGAGCTAGGTATTTAGCGAGGATGCACTAATGCAGAGTTCTGCGACTGAGTTTTTGAAGCCACGTCTGGTTGATGTGCAGACCCTGAGCCCCACGCACGCCAAGATCACGTTGGAGCCGCTGGAGCGCGGGTTCGGACATACGCTGGGTAACGCCTTGCGGCGTATCCTGCTGTCATCGATGCCGGGCAGCGCCGTCACCGAGGTGAAGATCGACGGGGTGCTGCATGAGTACTCCACCATCGACGGTGTGCTGGAAGACGTTATTGAAATTCTGCTGAATCTCAAGACGTTGGCACTGCGCATGCATGGGCGCGAAGAAACCACCCTGAAGCTCAGCAAGAAGGGCCCCGGCCCGGTTACCGCCGGCGATATCCAGCTTGAGCACGATGTTGAAGTGGTGGACGCGAAACACCTGATTGCGACGCTCACCAAGGAAGTCACCCTGAACATGGAACTGAAGATCCACCGTGGCCGCGGTTATCAGCCGGTGGCGGCGCGTATCGGCGAGTGGC
>CAYIQV010000023.1:6576-11262 GCA_964365635.1 uncultured Acidiferrobacteraceae bacterium | reverse complement strand
GGATCTGCATCGCGAGTTCGCGCGTGGGCGCCAGCATGATGGCGCGCGGCTGGTTTGGGCGGCGATCCTCGGCCGGATGCATGATCAAATGATTCAAGGCAGCAAGCAGAAACGCCGCTGTCTTCCCGGTTCCGGTCTGCGCCTGGCCAGCGACATCCTGCCCGGTCAGCGCAATCGGCAGGGTTTCGGCCTGGATCGGGGTACAAAACTCGAAGCCGGCTTCTTGCACGCCTTTCAGCAGCACTTCCGGCAGACCCAGACTGGCGAAGGATTTTTCGGTGAGATGGTTGGTGTCAGTCATATAAGTAGCAAGAGAATATCAGTATTTACCCTCCACTTGCATTAGACCCGTGTTTTTGCTCAAACTACGTCCTGTAAACCCTGTATTTCAGCACCCGTCCCTGGCCAGTTGGGTCTCGGCCAACCCCCGATCATCGAAGTGGAGGCAATTCTGTATGAGTCAAGGAATCGTCAATATTACTGACGACAGTTTTGAGCAGGAAGTACTCAAGGCCGATGGCCCGGTGCTGGTGGACTACTGGGCGGAGTGGTGCGGCCCGTGCAAGATGATTGCGCCGGTGCTCGAAGAAGTTGCCCGGGAATACAATGGCAAGCTCAAGGTCGCCAAGCTCAACATCGACGAGAACCCGCAGACCCCGCCAAAATACGGCATCCGCGGCATCCCGACCCTGATGCTGTTCAAGAATGGCAGCGTCGAGGCCACCAAAGTCGGTGCCGTTTCCAAGTCGCAACTGGCGGCGTTCATCGACGGCAACCTCTGACAATTGATGACAAACCAAACGGCCCTCATGGACTGGACGAGGGCCGCAACTGGTGCTAAGGTCGAATCTGGAAGTATAAGAATCCTAAGTCGTTCCTGCTTTTAAACACATCCAGCTTTTCCACATTCCCCGAGCTTCAACGGTGGACAAATTCCGTCCCCTTGCATGTCCGGAACCGGTGACCACATGAATGCAAACCTGATGAACCTCACAGAACTCAAGCGCAAGCCCGCCGCCGAACTGGCGGAAATGGCCGCGGCCCTCGACCTCGAAGGCGGCGGACGACTGCGCAAACAAGACCTTATCTTCGCAATCCTCAAGGCCCAGGCCAAAAAGGGCGAGGACATCATCGGCGAAGGCGTGGTCGAAATCCTGCAGGACGGCTTCGGGTTCCTGCGCTCGGCCGATGCCTCGTACCTGGCCGGCCCGGACGATATCTACGTTTCGCCCTCCCAGATCCGCCGCTTTAATCTGCGCACCGGAGATACCGTCAAGGGCAATATCCGCCCGCCGAAGGAGTCGGAACGCTACTTCGCCCTGCTCAAGGTCGAAGAGATCAATTTCCAGTCGCCGGACGAAGCCAAAAACAAGGTTCTGTTCGAGAATTTAACGCCGCTGCACCCGAATGTGCACATGACACTCGAGCGTGACAACGCCTCGAGCGAAAATCTGACATCCCGCGTCATCGACCTGGTGGCGCCCATCGGCAAGGGCCAGCGCGGGCTGATCGTTTCTCCGCCCAAGGCCGGCAAGACCGTCATGCTGCAGAACATCGCCCATGCCATCACTACCAACCAGCCCGAATGCGTGCTCATCGTGCTGCTTATCGACGAGCGTCCGGAGGAAGTGACGGAAATGCAGCGTTCGGTCCGGGGCGAAGTAATCTCGTCCACCTTCGACGAACCTGCCTCGCGCCACGTGCAGGTTGCGGAAATGGTGATCGAAAAGGCGAAACGTCTGGTCGAACACAAGAAAGACGTCATCATCCTATTGGACTCGATCACGCGCCTGGCGCGCGCCTACAACACCGTGGTCCCGGCCTCGGGCAAGGTGCTGACGGGCGGTGTCGATGCCAACGCGCTGCAACGACCGAAACGGTTTTTCGGCGCCGCGCGTAATATCGAAGAAGGCGGCAGCCTGACGATCATCGCCACGGCCCTGATCGAAACCGGCTCCAAGATGGACGACGTGATTTACGAAGAATTCAAGGGCACCGGCAACATGGAAATCCATCTCGACCGACGCCTGGCGGAAAAACGCAGCTATCCCTCGATCAACATCAACCGCTCCGGCACGCGCCGCGAAGAACTCCTGCTGGCGCCGGAGGACTTGCAGAAGATATGGATCCTGCGCAAGCTGCTGCACCAGATGGACGAGCTCGAGGCCTCCGAATTCCTGCTGGAAAAGCTCAAGGCCACCAAAAACAACGGGGAATTCTTCGATTCCATGAAGCGCTAGTCTGGACATCCTTGTCCCAGCGCCCTCGATTTCGTCCAGAAATCGAAGCGCTAAACGAGGCATCCCCGCACCCTCGGACTCCGTCCGGAAATCGAAGCGCCAAGGCATCCTTGCACCGAACTTGCTCCGTCCGCTGATTTTGCTTAGACTACGCGCCCTTTAAGCACCCGCGGTCGGAAATCGCGGAAAATTCCCTTTGAGGTCAATGACATGAAAGCTGGCATCCATCCCGAATACAAGGAAATCAAGGTTACCTGCAGCTGCGGTAACGCCTTTACCACCCGCTCCACGCTGGAGACCGACATGAGCGTGGAAGTGTGTTCCTCGTGCCACCCGTTCTACACCGGCAAGCAGAAGCTCGTGGACACCGGCGGCCGCGTCGAGAAGTTCCGCCAGAAATACGGCATGAAAAAATAGTACGTCGTTCGGTGCTACTCACCGGGTTAAAAAAGGCGCTCGTTACGAGCGCCTTTTTGTTTTGTGCCCTCTTCGTCCCCGCGATCCTCGCCGCCACGGAAATTGCCGAGGTCAGGCATGTCATCGATGGCGATACCCTAGTTCTGGCCAACGGCAAGCACGTGCGCCTGATCGGCATCAACGCGCCTGAGATCGGCCACTCCTGTCATAGCGGGCCGGCAACCCGTGGCGCCGTTACCTCCCCACATTCCGGCAAGGACTGTACGCCGACGCCGGATCAGCCATTGGCACGCGACGCCCGTGCGCAGCTTACGAACCTCGTCCGCCGCCAGCAGGTAACGCTTTCCTTCGAACACGAACGCCATGACCGCTACGGACGCCTGCTGGCGCATGTGTTGCTGGCGGACGGGCAGAGCGTGGAGGAAATCCTGCTGCGCCAGGGTCTCGCGTGGATGGTAGCGATCCCGCCAAACATCGAGCAGTTCGGCCGCCTGCAGGTGGCCGAACAAGAGGCGCGAGCGGGACAGGCCGGCATCTGGAACGAGCCTGCCTACAAACCGGTTCCGGCCGAACGGCTGACGCCAAAAAATACGGGTTTTTATCTCATTGAAGGCACTGTCCAGGCATGGCGCCTGCGGCATCAGGTCATTTATTTCGACTTGGCGCCGGGGGTGACGCTGGTCGTGCCGAACAAGGACTGGAAAAAGTATTTCCCAGGAAAACCCGCGGATCTCGCCGGACGGCGGGTAGTGGCACGCGGATGGCTCACGGAATACAAAGGCGGCCTGCGCATGCGGGTGCCGCATCCGGCCATGCTAACATTGCTGAACTGAGAAACCTTTGAGCCTACGATGAAAAAAGACCTGAAACAGGCGGCGCTCGATTACCACGCGCTGCCCAAACCCGGAAAAACCGCGGTGGTGCCAACCAAGCCCTGCGACACCCAATACGATCTGTCGCTGGCCTATTCGCCCGGCGTGGCCGAGCCGGTGCGCGAGATCGCCGCCAACCCCGAGGCGGCGTACCGCTACACCAACAAGGGCAATCTGGTCGCGGTCATCAGCAACGGTTCGGCCATCCTGGGGCTGGGCAACTGTGGGGCGCTCGCCAGCAAGCCGGTGCTCGAAGGCAAGGCGGTGTTGTTCAAACGCTTCGCCGACATCGACGTGTTCGACATTGAAGTCGATGCGCCGTCGCGCGATGAATTCATCGACACCGTGGCCCACATTGCGCCGACCTTTGGCGGCATCAACCTCGAAGACATCGCCGCGCCCGATTGTTTTGCCATCGAGGAAATTCTGCGCGCGCGCCTCGATATCCCGGTATTTCATGACGTCCAGCACGGTACCGCGGTCATCATCTGCGCCGGACTGCTGAACGCGCTGGAGCTGCAAGAGAAAAAATTCGCGGAGGCCCGTGTCGTCCTGCTGGGTGCGGGGGCCGCGGGCCTCGCCACCATTCAACTGATGCTCGCGCTCGGCGCCAAGCGCGACCATATCCTGCTGCTGGACAGCCAGGGTGTCATCCACACCGGTCGCCCAGACCTTAACATCTACAAGCGCCGCTACGCCCAGGTCACGGACAAACGTACGCTGGCGGACGCCATGCAAGACGCCGATGTGTTCATCGGCGTTTCCGCGGCTAACCTGGTCACGCCGGAGATGGTGCAATCGATGGCGCCCAAACCCATCGTGTTCGCGCTGGCCAACCCCGACCCGGAAATCCGCCCCGAACTCGCGCATGCCGCGCGTGCGGATCTGATCATGGCGACAGGCCGTTCCGACTACCCGAATCAGGTGAATAACGTGCTTGGCTTTCCCTACATCTTTCGCGGCGCCCTCGATGTGCACGCCAGCTCGGTCAGCCGCGCGATGCTCATTGCCGCGGTGCGGGCACTGGCCAAACTGGCGCACGAACCGGTGCCGGCGGAGATGCTGCGCGCCTACGGGTTGTCGCAGCTTGCCTTCGGGCCGGAATACATCATCCCCAAACCGCTCGATGCGCGTCTGCTCGAAACCGTGCCACCGGC
>CAYIQV010000023.1:0-6566 GCA_964365635.1 uncultured Acidiferrobacteraceae bacterium | reverse complement strand
GCCTCACCCGGCCCCGGCGGGTGGCCCCCCGCGCCGCTATCGATTCCGGCGTCGCCCGCGCACCCTATCCGGCGCATTACCCGAAACTCGCCTGAGACCCGGCGCCGTCAGGGAATTCAGCTCGGCTATACTCAACGGCAGTCAACGTCAGGGAGACGAAGAATGAAAAAGATCGCCATCGTCGGCGCCGGGCGGGTGGGCGAATCCACCGCGCACAATCTCGCCAAGGCGGAATTGTGCCGCGAGATCATGCTGATCGACATCAAGGAAGGCGTGCCCCAAGGCACGGCGCTCGATATCCAGGAATCGGCCCCGATTTTCAATTTTGACACCAAACTCACGGGCTCGAACGATCTCAATGACATGGCTGGATCGGAGATCGTGATCATTACCGCGGGCGTGCCGCGCAAGCCCGGCATGTCGCGCTCGGACGTGCTCGATATCAATCTCGCCGTGTTGTATGGCATCGTCGATGTCGTGCTCAAGGTCGCGCCGGAGGCCATGCTGCTCCTGGTCTCCAACCCGGTGGACGTGCTGACCTACGCGGCCTGGAAGCGTACCGGCTGGCCACGGCACCGCGTCTTCGGCATGGCCGGCGTACTCGACTCGGCGCGCATGGCCAGCTTCATCGCCATGGAGACGGGCTTCTCGGTCAAGGACATCACCGCCATGGTGCTCGGCGGCCATGGCGACACCATGGTCCCGATGACGCGTTTTACCTGCATCAACGGCATTCCCATCGAGCATTTTCTGCCGCAGGAAAAGATCGACGCCATCGTCAAGCGCACGCGCGAGGGCGGCGCCGAAATCCTCGCCCTGCGCAAGACCGCCAGCGCCTACGACGCCCCGGCCGCCGCTGTGGCCACCATGATCAATGCCATCAGCCATAACCGCCACCATATCCTGCCGGCGGTGGCCGTACTCGATGGCGAATACGGCATGCGCGATATCTGCATGGGCGTACCGGTGGTGTTCGGCGAGCGCGGCATGGAGCGGGTGGTCGAGCTGCCGTTGATCGGACAGGAGTCTGTCCAGTTCACCAAATCCGCCGAGTCCGTACGCGCCGATCTTGCCCGGCTGAAATAAATCGCGTCGGACCCTTGGCCTTCACATTGAACGACACTCCGCCGCGCACCCTGCGCGATTTCATCCAGTGGGCCGAACAACAGTTCGAGGACAGCGGGCTTTACTTCGGCCATGGCACCGATAACGCGCTCGATGAGGCCGCCTGGCTCGTGGGCGGTGCACTCAAAATCTCTCCGCAGGAACTGGATGCGCATCTGGACAGCGTGCTGACTGATGCTCAACAGTCGGCCGTGCGCGATCTGATCCGTCGCCGCATTACCACTCGCCAACCGGCGGCCTATTTGCTCAAGGAGGCCTGGTTTGCCGGGTTGCGTTTTTACGTGGACGAGCGCGTCATCGTGCCGCGCTCGCTGTTGGGTGAATTTATCCTTGAGCGCTTCGAGCCATGGGTCACACCGGCGAAGGTACGGCGGGCGCTCGACCTCTGTACCGGCAGCGGCTGCATCGCTATTGCACTGGCAAAGACCTTCCCACAGGCGCGGGTGGATGCCACGGACATTTCCGATGCGGCGCTGGCGGTGGCGCGCATCAACGTGGAACAGCACGGGCTGCGCGAACGGCTGCGGTTAATTCCGTCAGATCTTTTCGCGGCGCTCGGTGGCGAACGCTATGACCTCATCGTCACCAACCCGCCCTATGTGGATCCGGCAGAACTGGCGGAACTGCCCGAGGAATATCGGCACGAACCAGAGTTGGCGCTGGTGTCCGGCCATGACGGACTCGACGCCATCGTGCGCATCCTGGCGCAAGCCCCCGAACATCTTGACCCCGGGGGTGTGCTGGTGGCCGAGGTCGGCAACAGCCATGTGACGTTGCAGGCAGCATTCCCGGACGTGCCGTTTCTGTGGCTTTCTACCTCTACCGGCGACGAAAGTGTGTTTTTGCTGACCGCGGCCCAGCTTGGACAATATCAGCCGATGTTCCAGCGCAAACTCGGGGGAAAACAACCGCAGGGTTAAGCGCTGTGGTTCTTCACACCCTGTGGGCAGCAAACCACGGTGATCGTGTACATCTTCTCGATCTCTCTTGCGTAGCGCGCCGTCATCTCCTTGCGCTTGATCTTGAGGGTCGGGGTGAGCAAACCGTTTTCCACCGTCCACGGTTCGGCCACGCGCGTGATATGGCAGATGCGCGCGTAGCCGGGGAAATCATGCAATTGTTTGTTGGCGCGGGCACACAGTTCTGCTTCGTCTTCCAGCTTGCCCACGACGAGCAGACCGAGCTTGGGTCGCCCTTCGCCCAGCAGCATCACCTGCTCGAAAACGGCATCACGCAATATGGCCTGCTCGGTATCGGTAGGCGAAATCTTCTCGCCACTGGAAAGCACGATGATGTCTTTCACGCGCCCGGTGATGTACACGCGCCCGCCGTCCAGACGCACAAGGTCACCGGTGTGGAACCAGCCGTCATCGTCGATCACCGCGGTGGTGGCCGCGGGGTTGTTCCAGTAACCGAGCATGATGTTCGGCCCGCGTGCGAGCAGTTCGCCGTGTTTATCACAGCGCAACTCAACACTTTCAAGCGCACGACCCACCGAGGCAGGGTCGTTGTCGCCGAGACGGTTGGCGGCGAGCACGGGCGAGGTTTCCGTCAGGCCATAGCCCTGGATGATCGGCAAACCCAGACCGATGAAAATGCGCGCCAGATGCGGGGCAAAGGCGGCGCCACCCACGATGATCAGGCGTATGCGTCCGCCGAGACGATGGCAAAGCTGGCGCGCCACCAGGAACCTGAGAATCGGCCAGAGCCACCGATCGCGCCGCGTGGCTTCGCCCTTGAACCGCCGCCAGCCAGCGTCCACCGCGGCCTCGAACAGCCGGCGCTTGGGCGAACCCGCCGGCATGGCCTCCTGCATCCGGCCCCAGATGCGCTCGAAGATGCGCGGTACGCAGATTAGCACCGTGGGCTGCTGCTCACGCATGTCGTCGGCCAGCAGGCTGATGGAACGGGCATACACGGTCTGCGCGCCGGCCCACATCGCGGCATAGTAGCCGGTGGTGCGTTCGAACATGTGCGACAGTGGCAGGAACGATAGAAAGCGGTCGGTCGCATAGGCCGGGATCGCCTGCATGGAAGCAACCACATTGCTCAGGATGTTTCGGTGCGAAAGCATCACCCCCTTGGGCCGGCCGGTGGTGCCCGAGGTATAGACGATGCTGGCCAGGTTGTCGGACACGGCCGGTGAGCGAACCAGCGTCTCGCCTTGCGCCGGCAACCAGTCCTGCAGAAGTTTGAGTTTGCCGTCCGGCGTGGCGCGGCCGCCCAAACACACCACACGCTCCACGGTTTGCACCTGCCGCTGCAGGGCGGGCCAGTGCGTGGCGTCTTCCAGCAACAGCAGGCGCGCGCCCGAGTCGTTCAGACACCAGGCCATGTTGTCGGGGCGGTCGTCGAAATAAAGCGGAACGGTCACGAGCCCGAGGCCGAGCGCGGCCTGGTCGAACAGCATCCACTCGATGCGGTTATGCAGACACATCGCCACGCGGTCGCCGGGCCTGAAGTTCTCCTTTCGGAGTGCCGCGCGCCAGCGCCCTACTTCGCGCGCCGCCTCGCTCCAGGTCATGTCGATCCAGCCGTTGCCGTCGAACTGGCGATAGGCCGGTGCGGCCGGCGTTTCCCGTGTGCGCTCGAGAAAAAGATCGGAGAGATTAGAGTTGGCGCTTAGTTCCATGCAAGCTGCCTCGCCTGTTTTGTTTCAATACAGGCGGGAAGCCGGTACAGAGCTTTCCATCGCCCGCAACCGCCAGCCAATCATACTGCCTGATTGGCCGGGGACGGAATACGCGGATCAGTCTTTGCTTTCGTGATGCCGCTGGAACAGGTCCGTGCGCGACCAGCCGGGATCGGGTGCGAAGCGTTTGCCGTATTCCTGCGACAGCCGGTACAGGCTGTGGCTGATGCCGGTTTCGCCCAGGCTTTCGACGTAGCGCATCGGCCCGCCGAGATAGGGCGCAAATCCGGTACCGTAAACCATGCCGGCATCCACGGCGTCGGTGTCGGACACCACCTTCTCGCGCAAGCAGGCCACGGCTTCGTTTAACAACCGCAGCACCAGTCGTTCGGTAATCGGCAAATCGCTCCTGGGACCCGACGCCACCGCCTTGGCGCGGCCCTTGGCATTGTATTCGTAGAATCCGCTGCCGCTTTTCTTGCCCAGTTTTTTGTCCGCCACCATTTTGCGCAGGGTCTCCGGCACCGGCGTATCGAGCGGGCCGGCCAGTTCCTCCGCCACCGACAGGCAGATATCCAAACCGACCGTGTCGGCCAGTTCGATCGGGCCCATCGGCATGCCGAAATCCCTGGCGGCGCGATCGATCTGCGGCGCGGGCACGCCCTCTTCGTAAAGCTTCACCGCCTCGATGAGATACGGCATAAGGATGCGGTTCACCAGAAATCCCGGACTGCTGCGCACATCGAGCGGCAGGCGGTCGAGGGCGACTGCGAAGGCGCGGGCGCGGGCCAGCGCGTCTTCGCTTGTCTGCTGCCCGCGCACGATCTCAACCAACTGCATTTTCGGCACCGGGTTGAAAAAATGCAGGCCCACGAGGCGCGTCGGGTCCTTGAGCGCGGTGGCAATCTCTTCGAGCGGGATGCTGGAGGTGTTGGTCGCCAGCAGCGCGCTGGCCGGAGCGCGCTGCTCGGCCATCCGGAACAACTCGCGCTTGGGCTCAACCTTTTCCACGATCGCCTCGATCACAAGATCGGCGCGCTTCAAGCCGTTGCCGGCCAGGTCCGGCATCAGCCGGTCCATGGCTTCCTGAATGGCGCGCGGGTCCTTGAGCTGCTTGCGGAAAAAATCATGAGCATGCTGCATGGCGCGGGCCAGAATTTCAGGCGTGCGGTCCTGCAGGCTCACGGTGAAACCGCGCGAAGCCGTCCACATGGCGATGTCCGCGCCCATGACACCGGCGCCGACGACATGCACATGTTTGATGTTGTGCGGCTGGGCGCGTCCGTGGCGCTTCAGTTCTTCGCCCAGCAGGAACACATGCACCAGACTGCGGCTGGTGCGCGACACCAGCAACTCGCCAATCGACGACGCCTCGCGTTCTTCAAAGGCGTTTTCGTGCCACAACTCGAGAATGCGATAGGGCGCGGGGTAATGGTCCGGGTTGGCCTTGCCCTGCACTTGCCGGGCCAGCAATTTCGTTACGAGCGGGCGCAGCGGCTTCAAGCCGGGCAGACGGTGATACCACGCAGCCTTCCGCCGTGGTGGGCGGCGGCGCAGGATCGACGTGGCCGCCGTGCGCAGATGGCGCTCGGGCACCACCTCATCCACCAGCCCCATACGCCTGGCTTCCCTGGCGCTCACGGTTCTGCCCGTGAGCATCAGCCCCAGCGCCGGCAGATGTCCGATCAGGAGCGGCAGGCGCACGGTGCCGGCAAAGCCCGGATGAATCCCGAGTTTCACCTCCGGCAGCCCGAGACGGGTCGAGGCATCGTCGCGCGCGATGCGGTAGGTGCACGCAAGCGCAAGCTCCATACCGCCGCCGAGACAGAAGCCGTGAATCGCCGCCGCCGTGGGAAACGGCAGCAGCGCCAATCGATTCAGCACCACCTGCCCCGCCCGCGCCAGATCCGCCGCGCCCGCGGGGTCGGAAAGTTTCTGGAATTCGCGCACATCCGCGCCGGCGATAAAACCGGAGGGCTTGCCCGAACAGATCATAAGACCCTTGAGCGGCTTGCTCTCCAACTCCGTCAGGCGCTGATCCAGCTCCGTCAGCACGGCGTGCGACAACACATTCGCCGACTGCTGCGACACATCAAGCGTGAGCACCGCGATGTCTTCGATGAAGTCGAGACACCAGTTTTTTGTCTGGCTCATACGGAGGCGCCCTCTGCTTTAAGCAGCATCGCGCCACCCTGTCCACCGCCGATGCACAGGGTCGCGACCCCCGTGCCGCCGCCCTTGCGCCGGAGCGCATGCAGCAGGTGCAGAACGATACGCGCGCCGCTCGCGCCTACCGGATGACCGCAGGCTACGGCCCCGCCTTCAGGATTGAGACGCTCCGGGTCCATGCGCCCCAACGGTTTGTCGAGCTTCAATTCATCGCGGCAATAATCGGGGCTATCCCACGCGGCCTGGCATGCCAACACCTGCGCCGCAAAGGCCTCGTTCAATTCCAGCTGCTGGAGATCGTTCATGCCCAGCTTGAAACGCTGCAACAATTTTGCCACCGCATGCACCGGCCCAAGCCCCATCTGCGCGGGATCGACCCCGGCCCATTCGTGTCCGAGCCATTCGCCCAGCGACGGCAAGTGATGGCGCTGTACCATCTCTTCGCTCGCCAGCAACAGCATCGCCGCGCCGTCGGTCACCTGCGAGCTGTTGCCGGAAGTGACGCTGCCGTATTTGGTATCGAACACCGGCCGCAATTTCCCGAGCTGGGTGAGATCGGAGTCGCGTCGCATCCCGTTGTCCTCGGCATAAAAATTCCCGCGCGTGTCGTACAGCGTCTCCACTTCGGTCTGCATCTGTC
>CAYIQV010000022.1:0-11376 GCA_964365635.1 uncultured Acidiferrobacteraceae bacterium | reverse complement strand
ACGCAAACCGTCGTCATTCAGGATGCGATAGTCATCGAGCACGATGGCATTATCGAGACCGCCGCCGCGCGCCAGACCCGCCGCGCGCAATGCCTCGAGATCGCCCATGAAACCGAAAGTACGCGCACGGCTCACTTCCTTCACGAAGGAGGTGGTGGAGAAATCAACACTCGCATGCTGAGTCGAGTTCCGGAACATGGGGTGGTTGAATTCGATCGCAAACGACACCTTGAACCCTTCGAAAGGCTCAAAGGAGGCCCACTTGTCGCCATCCTGAATCTTGATCTTCTTCTTGATGCGAATGAAACGCTTGGGGGCGGTCTGCTCGGCTATACCGGCAGACTGAATAAGAAATACGAACGGGCCGGCGCTGCCGTCCATAATCGGCACTTCCGCCGCCGTGAGGTCAACATAGGCGTTGTCGATACCCAAACCCGCAAACGCAGACATGAGATGTTCCACCGTAGAAACCCTTACACCGTTACTTTCAAGTGTAGTTGACAGACGGGTATCCGACACATTTTCCGGGCACGCACGAATCTCCACCGGTTCGGCCAGATCGATTCTACGAAAGATGATTCCTGTGTCAGAAGAGGCGGGACGAAGGGTCAAATAGACCTTTTCTCCCGTATGCAGCCCTACACCTGTAGCCCGTATGACGTTTTTCAGTGTCCGTTGCTTAATCATTCCTATTCCTGAATTCTTCCATTTTTGGAGGAAAGACCCTTCCTCCGCTATGTTTTTTGCAGAAACGCATACTTTAAATTGAGATGCACATCGCCCTGTATGCTGATTTTGATCGACAGGGCGAAAAAAATAGGCCGAAAAGCTCTGCCCTTACCGGTATTTAAGGACAAAACCTCATGTCTGTCCAGCCAATTTTCCCATCTGGCCGTGAATCGTGAGTCTGCTCCCGATAAACGGCCTGATATTGTCTACAATTTCCGGGCTTCAGTCGGCCTGTTTCCTCAAAAAAGCCGGAATATCCAGATATTCGATGGCGGCTTCCGAAGTGGCCATCGCCATCGGGCGGTCCGTACGCCGGTTACGGATCACGGTCGGGGTTTCGAGCTGCTCATAGTCCGTGGTGCCGGTTCCGGTTTTGACCACTTTGTATGGCTGTTTGCGCTTTTCCTGCCCCAGGCCCGTGGCCACGATGGTGACACGTAACTCACCGTGCATATCGGGTTCAATCACGGTACCGATAACCACTGTCGCGTCATCCGAGGCGAATTCCTTAATAGTGTTACCCACCTCTTCAAACTCGCCAATGGTCATGTCGAGACCGGCCGTGACATTAACCAGGATCCCGCGGGCGCCCGATATATTAATGTCTTCCAGCAACGGGCTGGAAACCGCTGCCATCGCGGCATCGCGGGCACGCGTCGGACCGCTCGCTGTGGCGGCACCCATCATCGCCATCCCCATTTCCGACATCACGGTACGCACATCGGCAAAGTCCACATTAATAAGTCCTGAACGCGTGATCAGCTCGGCAATGCCCTGCACCGCATTTTGCAGAACCTGGTTGGCCTTGCCGAAGGCATCCAGCAACGAGGCCTCCTTACCCAGTACCGTCAAAAGCTTCTCGTTCGGAATAGTAATGATGGAATCCACATACTCGGCCAGATCGGCAATCCCCTGATCCGCCACGGCCATGCGTTTCCGGCCTTCGAACGGAAATGGCTTAGTCACCACCGCCACAGTGAGGATGCCAAGGTCCCGGGCCACCTGCGCCACCACCGGAGCCGCACCGGTGCCGGTGCCGCCGCCCATGCCAGCAGTGATAAACACCATATCGGCACCCGCCAACACCTCGGCCAGACGCTCGCGATCTTCCACCGCCGCCTGCCGCCCCACACTGGGATCCGCTCCACAACCCAGCCCCTTCGTCAGGTTGGTGCCCAACTGTAAAATGGTTCTGGCCTGGGATTTCTTCAACGCCTGTGAGTCGGTATTGGCGTTAATGAATTCCACACCATCGATATTGGCATTGACCATGTGGTCCACCGCATTACCGCCGCCACCGCCAACGCCAATGACTTTAATCACGGCCTGTTGGCCGCAGGTATCCATTAGTTCAAACATAGTGTTGCCTCCTGTGTAGGTTTCGATCAGATAACCAAGTTAAACGCCCATTGCCTAACATCTAAAAATTCCCCTGAAACCAGCTCTTCATCTTTCCCACCACTCCTTTCACGCCCGACGCCGTGCCCGGGTTCTGCACATACTGCTTGCCTTCGCGACAGCGCGCGCCGTACAGCACCAGACCCACGCCGGTGGCGAAGATCGGGTTCTGCACAACGCCCTTTAATCCGCCGACGTATTGCGGCATACCCAACCGCACCGGCATGTGAAACACCTCTTCCGCCAGATCAACCATGCCTTCCATCTTGGAGCATCCTCCGGTGAGCACGATCCCGGAACCAATGATGTCTTCAAAACCACTACGGCGAAGCTCCGCCTGAATAAGACTGAATAACTCTTCGACACGTGGCTCGATCACCTCGGCCAGCGTCTGGCGTGAAAGCTTGCGCGGTGGCCGGTCGCCAACGCTCGGCACCTCGATGGACTCATCGCGGTGCGCCAGCTGTGTCAGCGCACAGCCGTATTTCTTTTTGATGTCTTCCGCATGTTGCGTGGGCGTACGCAAGGCCACCGCGATGTCATTGGTCACCTGATCGCCGGCGATGGGAATGACCGCCGTGTGGCGGATGGCGCCTTCCGTGAAGACGGAGATATCCGTCGTGCCACCACCGATATCCACCAGACACACACCCAGCTCCTTCTCGTCCTCGGTCAGCGTGGACATGCTCGAGGCCAGCTGTTCCAGGATGATTTCATCGACTTCGAGACCGCAGCGACGAATACACTTGATGATGTTCTGGGCCGCGCTCACCGCGCCGGTAACAATATGGACCTTGGCTTCCAGCCTGACACCGCTCATGCCCACGGGTTCGCGAATGCCTTCCTGCTTGTCGATGATGAATTCCTGGGGAAGGATGTGCAGCACCTTCTGGTCCGTGGGAATGGCGAGTGCGCGCGCGGCCTCGATCACGCGTTCGACATCGCCCTGCCCCACTTCCTTGTCCTTGATCGCCACAATGCCGTGCGAATTGAAACTGGAAATGTGCGAGCCGGCGATGCCGGCATAGACCGAGTGAATCTGGCATCCGGCCATGAGCTCGGCTTCTTCCACCGCGCGCTGGATCGACTGCACCGTAGATTCGATATTCACCACCACGCCCTTTTTCATCCCGCGTGAGGGATGGTGCCCGACACCCACTATCTCGACCTCGCCGGTCGGTGAGACATCGCCGACGATGGCGAGCACCTTGGAGGTACCGATATCGAGACCCACGATCAGTTTTTCGTCGTCTTTTCTAGCCATGATCTATCCTCTTTCCGGATGCGTTGCTGGCGCGATGTTCGCTCCATTCCACCGCAAACCCGTTGCTGTAACGCAAGTCCACCTGTTTGATATCGGCGGCATAAGGGGCGAGCGATTGCGCATAAACGCGCACAAACCGCTCAACCTTGTGCTCTGTCTGTTCCCGGTCCAGCACCACCACCATTCCCTTATCGAGCACAAGCTTCCAGCTCCGCCGTGCCGTCAACGTCAGGCGCTCCAGCTTCAATCCGGCCGGCGCCAGAATCTGGCTCAGTCTTTTGTAACGTTCGAGCACCTGCGGCCCGGTGCCATCCGGCCCTTCGAGCCGTGGAAAATCCGTGGTGATTCCTTCGCCACTGACGCGCACTACATCGCCCGCCGGGTTCAACCAGGCCGATTCACCCCAGCGCGCGGCGAGCTGCTGCTCGACAAATTGAATGGAAACATCCTGCGGCCATTGGCGCCGCACCGACGCCTTGTAAATCCACGGCAGGGATTCCACGCGCGTCTTGACCGCATCCAGATTGAGCAGAAAAAAGTTTCCATGCACGACCGTCATCACCGCGGTTTCCAGTTCCTGCTGCCGGACATGTTTGAACTCGCCTTCGAAGCGCACGTGGCGCACGGGAAAATTGTCCGTGCGCAACAAACGGTCCGCGCCGAAAGCCAGCACCAGCAGGGCAGACAACAGGGCAAACAACAGCACTGCGGCCTTGAACAGGCCCATACTGCCGCTGTCACCGCGTTTTGCCTCAGCGTTTTGCATTAAGGTAGCCCTACTCGCTCCGCTCGTTCGTCTTGCCGTAAGAAAGACGTCTCCAGGATGCGCAACACCAAGTCATCGAAATCCATGCCCGCCTGTTTGGCAGCCTTGGGCACCAGACTGTGATCGGTCATGCCCGGCACGGTGTTCACCTCCAGCACGTACGCATGACCGGATTTGTCGCGCATGAAATCCACCCGTCCCCACCCGGAACAGCCAAGCACCGCGAAGGCGCGCCGCGCCATATCCTGGATCGCACGCTCCTCCTTGGCCGGCAGACCGCAAGGGCAGAGATAGCGCGTGGTATCGAGAATGTATTTCGCCTCGTAGTCATAGAACTCGCGGTCCGTCTCGATCTTGATGAGTGGCAACGCCAGGTCGCCGAGAATCCCGCAGGTCAGTTCGGCGCCATCAATAAATTGCTCGGCGAGTACGTTGTCGTCGTACTTCGCCGCCATCTCCCAGGCCGACTTGAGTTCAGCCGCATTACGCGCTTTGCTTACACCAAGGCTCGACCCCTCGCGCGACGGTTTGACGAAGATGGGCAATCCGAGTTTCGCGATCACCTTGTCCAGATCGGTTCCAGCTTCGAGCATGGCGTAGGCCGGCGTGGCGATACTGGCGGCGGACCAGAGGTATTTTGTGCGCAACTTGTCCATGCCCAGCGCCGACCCGAGCACGCCGCTGCCGGTGTATGGAATGTCCAGCACTTCAAGCGCACCCTGGATCACACCGTCTTCCCCCCAGCATCCGTGCAACGCGATAAACACGCGATCGAATTTCCCGTCCTCGAGC
This sequence comes from uncultured Acidiferrobacteraceae bacterium, assembly GCA_964365635.1. Taxonomy (GTDB): domain Bacteria; phylum Pseudomonadota; class Gammaproteobacteria; order Acidiferrobacterales; family Sulfurifustaceae; genus Sulfuricaulis. Next base: position 6,427 of record CAYIQV010000022.1, on the reverse strand, counting down.
AGCCGCAGCGTCGAGCTATCGGCATCGAACCCTTGGGCGTCCACGCCCTTGCGCTTGAGCGCGGCCAGCACGGCGTTACCACTCTTGAGCGAGACTTCACGCTCACCCGAGGGGCCGCCCATGAGCACTGCCACTTTTCCAAAATCTCGCCGCGTCACTTGCTTGTCTCCGACACACTTTCACCAATCACACGCACCTCAGGCTCCAGCTTGATGCCATGTCGTTTTTCCACTTCCGCCTGTGTCCGGACGATCAAGCGCTCGATGTCCGCCGCCGTGGCGCCGCCCATGTTCACGATGAAATTGGCATGCAGGTCGGAGACACACGCCTTGCCTTCACATTTTCCCTTGAGCCCACAGGCCTCAATCAAGCGCGCAGCATGGTTGCCCAGAGGATTTTTAAAAACCGAACCAGCATTAGGCAGTTGAGTCGGCTGGGTCGCACCGCGTTTGGCCAGCAACGATTTGATCAGCGTCTTGCCGTTGACCGCATCACCCACCGCCAACCTGAAGTGCCCGGCCACGAACCACTCGCCCTGCGGTCCTGCCACCTTGCGATAGGTCACCTGGAATTCCGCGGGCTGGCGCGTGCGCCGTTCACCGCGATGATCGATCGTCTCCACCGCCTCGACGATATTCCAGGTCTCGCCACCAAAGGCGCCGGCATTCATGGCCAGCGCCCCGCCAATCGTGCCGGGAATGCCGGCAAGAAACTCCGCACCGACGAGACTACGTTCCGCACAAAACCGCGCGACCTTGGCACTCGCCACACCGGCCTCTGCGCGCACCAAACCATCACTCAATACGCTGAGACCATTCAGCGCACCGCTGGTCATAATGACCGTGCCGCGCACCCCGCCGTCGCGCACCAGCAGGTTGCTGCCCAGGCCCACCCAATGCACCGGTTCCTTCGGCGCCAGCGACTTGAGAAACACCGACAGGTCATCGAGATCGGCCGGTGTATAAAAGTGATCGGCCGGGCCGCCCACGCGCCAGCTCGTGTGGCGCGACATCGGCTCGTGGGTCAGCAGCCTGCCGCGCAGATTGGCGTGGCTCTTCGCCGGCATCATCCGTTTCTCCTCTTTTCCAGTGCCTGTGGCAGTGAGGCAGCCACGGCGCCGATGGAACCTGCTCCCATCGTGAGCAACACGTCATTACCGCGCAGCATATCCTGAAGCGCCTGAGGGAGTGTGTTGACGTCTTCCAGGAAAATCGGGTCCACCTTACCGCGCGCACGAATCGCACGACACAAGGCGCGCCCGTCCGCACCGGTGATCGGCTTCTCGCCGGCGGCGTAAACCTCGGTGACGATCAAGGCGTCAATGTCGGAAAGGACCGCGCTGAAGTCGTCGAACAGATCCTGCGTGCGTGTATACCGATGCGGCTGGAATACGACGACAAGGCGCCGGTCCGGCCAGCTCGCGCGCGCCGCGCCCACCGTGGCCGCGATTTCGCGCGGATGGTGTCCGTAGTCATCCACCAAAATCACATCGCCCCCGTCACGCGTGATATGCCCATTGATCTGGAAGCGTCGCCCGATACCGGCAAAGTTCGCCAAGGCGTGGGTGATGGCCGTATCGCTTACACCCAGCTCGTGGGAAATGCTGATCGCCGCCAGGGCGTTGAGCACGTTGTGCTGCCCGGGCTGATTGAGTGTCACGGAAAGCCAGTTCTTGCGCTCGCGCAGCTCGACGGTGAAATACATCTTGAGTCCGTCCTGGCGAATGTTTACCGCCCTGAGGTCGGCCTCCGGCACGGTTCCGTACGTCAGCACGGGCTTGTGCACGCGCGGCAAAATTTCACGCACCACGGGATCGTCGAGGCACAGCACGGCCAGTCCATAGAAGGGAATCTGCTGCAGGAAATCCACAAACGCCTGCTTCAGGCGATTGAAGTCACCACCGTAGGTGGCCATGTGGTCGGCGTCGATATTGGTCACGACCGCCATGAACGGCGCCAGATGCAGGAACGAGGCATCGCTTTCATCGGCCTCGGCCACGAGATACTGGCCACGACCCAATCGGGCGTTGGTGCCGGCGCTGTTGAGCCGGCCACCGATGACGAAGGTCGGATCGATCCCACCCTCGGCGAGACAACTGGCCACGAGACTGGTGGTGGTGGTCTTGCCATGGGTACCGGCGATGGCAATGCCACGTTGCAGCCGCATCAGTTCACCCAGCATCTCGGCGCGCGGAATCACGGGGATCTTGGCGGCGCGGGCAGCGCGAATCTCGGGATTCCTTTCGTCAATCGCGGAAGACACGACGACCACGTCCACGCCTTTAATCAGCTGCGGATCATGGCCGATCGCCACCTTGACGCCGAGCGAAGTCAGACGCTTGGTATTCGCCGATTCCTTCAGGTCAGAACCGGAAACCTGAAACTCGAGGTTGGACAACACCTCGGCGATGCCGCACATGCCGACACCACCGATGCCGACGAAATGCACTTTTTTCACCCGGTCACGCATGTGTTAACTCCATGCACAGGTTTGCCACGGTGTCAGCAGCGTCGGTAATAGCCAGGCCGCGCGCGCTGCGCGCCATCTTTATAATGAGACCGCGATTGGCCGCGAAACCTTCCAGCAGTTCCCGGACGCGCGCAGGGGTAAGCTCCTGCTGCGGCACCAGCACCGCGGCACCGCGTTCCGACAGGAAGCGCGCATTCGCCGTCTGGTGATCGTCCACGGCATAGAGATAGGGAACCAGGATCGACGCGGAACCCGAGGCCGCCAGTTCCGTTACCGTCATGGCACCGGCGCGACACAGCACCAGATCCGCCCACGCGTAGGCGGCTGCCATGTCGTCGACAAACTCAACCACCCGCGGCTTGATGGCCACACCGGCATAGGCGCTCTCTGTTCGCACCTGCGCATCGCGTCCACACTGATGCCAGACCTCGGGGCACAGGTCGGGGGAAAGCGACTTGATCGCCTCAGGCATCACGTCATTGAAAATTTTGGCGCCCAGGCTGCCGCCGATCACCAGCAACCGCAGCCGCCCCTGACGCGCCGTCATCCGCCGCTCGGGTGGCGCTAACGCCGCAATCTCGGCGCGCACCGGATTGCCCACATGACGCGCCGCGCGGTGCTGGCCAAAGGCATCCGGAAAGCCGGTCAGCACCTGATCGGCGATCAACGCCAGCCACTTGTTGGTCATGCCCGGAATAGCATTCTGCTCATGGATCAGCAACGGCGTGCGGGTGAGCCAGGCCATCAGGCCACCGGGCCCGGCGACGAATCCGCCCATGGACAGCACGACATCCGGGCGGCGGCGGCGCAACACGCGAAACGCCTGCGCCATCGCATACATAAGTGTGAACGGCAACAACAACCAATTGAGCAAACCCGTGCGCCGCAGTCCTTTCACCGTGATCCATTCCATGTCGATGGCCAGTCCCGATGCCGGCACCGCGCGCGCCTCAAAACCCCGGCGTGTCCCCAGCCACACCACCTGCACGCGCCGGGCGATCAGTTCGCGCGCCACGGCCAGGCCCGGGAAAACATGTCCACCGGTTCCGCCGGCCATAATGAGTACGCAACTCATGCTTTCACCCAGGCACCACCGGTGCGTGTCTCACGACCAATCAGCAGCAACACGCCCATGGCGATGCAGCTCACCAGCATGCTGGAGCCGCCGTAGCTGACAAAGGGCAGCGTCAATCCCTTGGTCGGCAACAATCCCATGTTCACGCCCATGTTGATCATGGCCTGACCCCCGAGCAACACGCCGATGCCCTGAGCCAACCGTGCACTGTAGATAAGACCAGCGGCTTCGGCGTGCCGCGCGATGGCGAAGGCGCGCACCAGGATGATGCCGAAAAGCACCATCACCCCGAGCACCGAGATCAGCCCCAGTTCTTCCGCCATCACCGCGAAGACGAAATCGGTATGGGCGGCCGGCAAATAAAAGAGTTTCTGAACGCTGGCGCCCAGTCCGACACCAAGCCATTCTCCGCGCCCGAAGGCGATCAATGCCTGCACCAGCTGAAAGCCGGTATCGAACGGATCGGCCCATGGATCGCGGAAACTCATCACGCGGCCCATACGATAGGGTGAAATGATGGTCAGCAGCACCAGGCTGCCGGCGCCGGCGCCCAGCACCATCATGAAGTGCCAGAAACGCACTCCGCTCATGAACAGCATGGAGAACACCGTGATGCTGATGACCACAAACGTGCCCATGTCCGGCTCCAGCAACAACAGCACGCCGATCCCCGCCACGACCAGACTCATCATCACGATGCCCTGGGTAAAATTCCTGAGCTCTTCCTGCTTGCGCACGAGATAACCGGCCACATAGATAACCATGAACAGTTTCATGAACTCCGACGGTTGCAGGTTCAGCACGCCCAGCCTGAGCCAGCGCGAGCTGCCATTGATATGCGCGCTGATGCCGGGCACCAGCACCACCACCAGCGAAACGATGCCGAGCAGCAAAAGATAGGGGCCGGCCTTCTCCCACCAGCGCACCCGGGTGCGCATCACAAAGGCCATAAGCAGCAGGCCCAATACGACATAGCTCGCATGCCGGACAAGAAAATAAATGCTGTTGTGCATTTCGCGGGCAGCGTAGGCCACGGAGGCCGAGTGCACCATGACCACACCCAGCGCGAGCAGCGTGCACACGCTGCCGAGCAGCCAGTAGTCCCACACCGGCCGTGCCTTGCCCGCCGCGCGCACCGTCGTGGATGTCATCACGGCCGCGGTCATGCCAGCGCCTCACGCACCGCCTGACAGAAAACTTCGGCGCGGTGTTCGTAGTTGCGGAACATGTCGAAGCTGGCGCACGCCGGCGAGAGCAGCACCACATCGCCCGGCTGCGCCAGTTCCTTGGCAATACGTACGGCGTCGTGCATATCCCGGGCGCGGCGCAGGGTCACCGCCGTTCCGATCGCGGCTTCGATGAGCGGCGCATCGCGCCCGATCAACACCACCGCGCGCGCGTGTTGTTGGCAGGCAGGCTTGAGTTCGCTGAAATCCTGGCCCTTGCCATCGCCACCGGCGATCAGGATGACTGGTGACGTCATGCCATTCAGCGCCGCCACGGTGGCACCGACATTCGTTCCTTTCGAGTCGTCGTACCAGCGGACGTTGTCGCGGCTGGCCACGAGCTCCGTGCGATGCTTGAGCCCCTTGAATTCGCGCACCGCGGCACAACACGCCTCCAGCGACACACCGGCGGCTTCGGCCAGCGCCATGGCAGCGAGTGTGTTGGCGAGGTTATGCCGCCCGGCCATCGGTACCTCGCGCGCCGGCATGAGCGGCTGCTTGCCCTTGACGAGCCAGGTTTCCCCGTCCACCTCTTGCAGGCCGTAATCCTGCGCCTCGGCGGGTGTGGACAGACCGAAGCACACGATACGACGACCGGAACGCACCATGCGCATGACCATGGGGTCGTCGGCATTCAGCACCATCGTGCCGTTGCCATGGAAAACTCTGGCCTTGGCCTCGGCGTAATCCTGAATATTTTGATAGCGATCCATGTGATCGGGGGTAATGTTTAACACCGTCGCCGCGCGCGCATTCAGACTGTGCGTGGTCTCGAGCTGAAAGCTTGAGAGTTCAAGCACGTACACATCCGGCTCCGGGCTCGTCAGCAATGACAGCGCCGGCACGCCGATGTTGCCGCCGACGGCGGTATGCAAACCGCCCTGCTGACACATGGCACCCACAAGCGCCGTCACGGTGCTCTTGCCGTTGGCGCCAGTGATCGCGAGCACCGGCGCGCGCGCCTCGCGTGCGAAGAGCTCGATATCGCCAATTGCCTGCGCACCGCGCTCCGCCGCACCGGCGATTTCCGGTTCAGCGACCGATACCCCCGGGCTCACTACCAGCAAGCCCGGATCGTTGAATAGCGCCGGCGGCAGCCCGCCGGTGTGCACCGGCACGCGCGGGAATTCGCGTTTCATCTCCTCCAGTTTGGGCGGCTGCGCGCGTGTATCCACCGCCGTGACGTCATAACCACGCGTGACGAGATAACGCACGCACGAGAGTCCCGTGAGTCCGAGACCCACCACCAGCGCGCGTTTTGTTTCTAGCTTTGTCATCGCCATTGCCTTCACGTTTTTTCCTTGACCTCTTTCCCCTCACCCTTTGCCCTCTCCCGCAAGGGGAGAGGGGAAGTTGGTGAGAGTCTTCATTTCTATCGAATCTTCAGTGTCGCCAGTCCGATCAACACCAGAATCAGCGAGATGATCCAGAATCGCACGATCACCCGTGGTTCCGGCCAGCCTTTCAGTTCGAAATGATGATGCAGCGGCGCCATGCGGAAGATGCGCTTGCCCGTGAGCTTGAACGACGCCACCTGCAACATCACCGACACCGTCTCCATCACGAACACGCCGCCCATGATGAACAGCACGATCTCCTGGCGCACCGACACGGCGATGGTGCCGAGCGCCGCGCCCAGCGCCAGCGCACCGATGTC
>CAYIQV010000021.1:0-11551 GCA_964365635.1 uncultured Acidiferrobacteraceae bacterium | reverse complement strand
TCTTCTGGTCACGCGCGGTGATGCCCATTTCGTACGCGAGGCGCTTGATGGTCTCCACCGGGATGCCGGTGATGGCGCTGGCCCACTCGGGCGTGTAGTCCTTGACGCGCTCGACCAGCAACTGGAACGACGGCTTGACCGGAGTGCCGTCCACCAATTCGAACTCGCCGAGCAGAAACGGATCGGCGTCCGGAGCGTGTGTGATCACGGCCTTGTTGGTGAGGCGATCCCACCACAGCTTGTTTTGCGGGTCGAAACAACCCTCTTCCTCCGGCACTTCGGCGCGCACGAACATGCCGTACTCGCTCGAATCCGTATCCATGTTCACCAGCTGCGCGGAATTGGAGTACTGCACCAGAAATTCGCGGTCGTACAGGCCCTGCTTGATGAGTTCGTGGATGAGCGCGAGCAACAGCGCGCCGTCGGTACCGGGCTTGATCGGCACCCATTCGTCGGCAATCGCCGAGTAACCGGTGCGGATCGGGTTGACGGAAATAAAACGGCCGCCGTTGCGCTTGAATTTGGAAAGCGCCATTTTCAGCGGATTGCTGTGATGATCTTCGGCGGTGCCGATCATCACGAACAGCTTGGCGCGCTCCAGGTCCGGCCCGCCGAACTCCCAGAACGAACCGCCGATGGTGTAGATCATGCCCGCGGCCATGTTGGCCGAGCAAAATCCGCCATGCGCGGCGTAGTTGGGTGTACCGAACTGCTTGGCAAACAGGCCCGTGAGCGCCTGCATCTGATCGCGCCCGGTGAACAGGGCAAACTGCTTCGGATCGGTGCTGCGGATTTTCTGCAGACGTTCTTCCAGCAGGGCAAACGCCTCGTCCCAGCTGATCTCCTCGAACGCGTTAATGCCACGCTCGGCTCCGGCCTTGCGCTTGAGCGGCTTGGTCAGGCGCGCCGGTGAATGCTGCTTCATGATGCCCGAGGCGCCCTTGGCGCAGATTACGCCTTTGTTCAGCGGATGGTCGGGATTGCCTTCGATGTAACGCACCTCGCCGTCCTTGAGCGTGACGCGAATGCCGCAGCGGCAGGCGCACATGTAGCACGTCGTGTTCTTGACTTCACCACGCCCGGTGGAGGTTTGGCTCATGAGAAATGGGATTGACCGAAGATATTGTAGGGAACGGCGTTTTCTGCTCTTAACCATACTAAGTCGGGCCCTTCGCCGCAATTCATAAAAATTCATGCTCCAGCAAAAAATACTAGTGCAGCGTATCGGCTGGCATTTGCGCCTCAGGCCGGATTCACATCAGGTTTTAACCCACCAGATCGAACGGTTGTTGGCCGGCATAGCGCGGTCCTCGACCAACGCCATCCCGTTTTTTTCCGCGAGCGCGTTCACGGCTTCGAAATCGCGTATGCCCGACAGCGGGTCGCGCGCCTTGAGCCAGCGATCGAAATTCTCATTGCTCGGTTCCAGGGGACGCATGGCGTAACGATACGCGCCATACACATACAGCACCCCGCCGGGCGCCAGTGCGCTGCCGGCGCCGGCAAAAAGATTTGCCACGGCTTTCCAGGAAACGATGTGGATGGTGTTGATGCACACGATTGCCTGCGCGGACGCCACGGGCCAGGCTGACGCCAGCAAATCCAGCTTCAGCGGGTCGTGCAGGTTCGGCAGGCCCGCCTCCGCGCACCAGGCGCGAATGCTGGGGAAATTCTGGGAAAGATCGGTGGGCTGCCAGACAAGCTGCGGCAGATGGAACGCGAAATAGGCCGCGTGTTGTCCGGTGCCGCTGCCAACCTCCAGCACCGTACCCGACTCCGGTAACACCTCTTTCAATACGGCCAATATGACGTCCTGGTTGCGTTCACAGGACGGAGAGGATTGTTTCAATGTTCTTGCCCTGGCTTTAGTAACACCTTGCCAGCTTACGCCGCTTTTTCCGCCACGCCCACTGCTGCCAGATTACTGCACCATCGTCCAAATAGTGGTCTAATGTTTCAGTCGCGAATCAGTCTTGCAACGAGGAACGAGTCATGCGCACCTGTATGCTTTGCACCCTCGCGGCCGTCCTGCTCGGCGGCTGCGCCAGCGTGGTTCCGGAAACCATCCGCACCGCAGCGCCGGGCGATGTGCAGATTGCCGATGTCCGCGAACATCCACAGCAGTTTCGCAATGCGGCCGTGCGCTGGGGCGGGATCATCGTCAGCACCCGCAACGAGCGCGACCACACCATCATTGAAATCGTCGGACGTGAGCTGGATAACGAAGGCCGACCGCGGCAAGAAGATCGCAGCCTGGGCCGTTTCCTGGCGAAGGTGAATGGCTTTCTCGATCCGGCGATCTACAAAGCGGAACGTGCGGTCACCGTGCGCGGACGTGTCGAGGCCGTCATCGAACAAGCGATCGGTGAATACCACTATGCCTATCCGGTAGTTCTCGCCGAGGCTACCTATCTATGGCAACCGCGCCTGTCGCCGCCACGCTACCCGTATCACGATCCATTCTTTTACGATCCGTGGTATCCCTGGGGATGGCCCTACTATCGGCCCTGGCCTTATCATCCGTACCGTTAATGAACCGAAGAAAGGAAATGCCCATGAGCCGTCATACTGTCTTGTCTCCGTTGTTCCTGATTGCCAGTGCACTCCTTATGTTGTCTGGCTGCGCCACCCCCTACGACATCGGCACTGCCGACCGCCAGATCACCCCCGAAGAAACATCCAGGAATATCACGGCCGTGCAGAACCGCATGGTGGCCTGGGGTGGCGTCATCGCCACGGCGAAAAATCTGAAGGACAAGACCGAACTTGAAGTGGTGGGTTACCCGCTGGATGCCAACAACCGCCCCGACAACGACGCCAAACCCGTCGGCCGGTTTTTCGTGATCCAGCCCGGTTATCTCGAGACCACGGACTACGCGCCCGGACGGCTGATCACGGTGGTGGGCACGGTGACCGAAACCCGCACCGGCACAGTAGGCGAGGCAAAATATGTTTATCCTGTTGTGGCCGTGAACAGGCTGCACCTGTGGTCGCGCTACACCAGCGGCCGCCGTGAGCCGAGCTTTCACTTCGGTGTGGGTGTCGGGATCAGTCGCTAGCCGCTAAGCGGCTGGAGTTTGTCGGCGCCGCACAAATCACACGGTGAGAGCTTGTCGGTATTCACCGGCACCACCACGCGCGCGCCGCAGGCGCCACACTCATACATGCCGGCGGCATATTTCCTGGGCGGGGGCGTTACTTTCTTGAGGACCTTGGGTTCGGCGCCGATGTACTCACGTGCGCCGCAGTTGTCGCACATCGGCAGATCCCGGTACGGATGTGCGAAGATCGTGCTCTGATGGCAACCCTTGCACTCGTATCGACCAACCGGATATTCGACGATGATGCTGGCCGCCTCGGCTTCGGCTTTGGCAGCGGCCAGGGCCTGCACCACCTCTTCGCCCAACTGCTTGGCGCGCGCCTCGGCAGCTTTCGCTTCCTTGAGGGCCTTTTTCAATTCCTGGGCCAGCAACTGGACCCGTTCCTGTGCCGATGGCATAGCCTCTTCCCTGATTGATCCCGCCATGCGGACATTCCGCATAGATATGTATAAGTATAGTTAGCCTGCAATCTATGGTGTCCATTATTGACGACCGAGCTCAGCCCGAGCCGACCTCAGACGCAGACGGCCAGCGGGGCGGAAATCCTCATAACTTCAAGGATATTTTCGATCTCCTGCTCCGCCGCTGGGCTGAGTCGCGCCGTCAACACCTTGCCTTCGCGACGCAGGTGGAACTCGATCAGAACCGCGCGCAGGTACTGGCGGCTGTGCTCCGGGTGCGTGTTCATGTCGCTCATGAGGTAATCGAACTGTTCACTAAACCCGGCGTCCTCCCGATAGGGCTCGAATATACCGCGATCGACCACCTCGTCCAACCGGGTAAAAAACGCGCGCTGGCCGGCATGCAAGCTTGGCGCATAGAAAAACTTATACGCATGCTCCAGATCATGCACAAAGAACGCAAAGGCATCGGGTTTTTTCAATATGGGTTTTAGCAGCCGCGGGTAGGCCGTCAACACGGTGACCGGGCGCGTACCGCGCACCTGCATGCGCAGCACCGCGCGCGGATCTGGAATGCCTTCACGCAACGTGAGCGGCCAGTTGCCGCACAGCCACTGCCGGAGCGCGACCGGCACATTGTCGATCACACCGCGAAACTGATAACGCTCAAGATAATCGAGCAGACGCGCGCGCAAGACATCGCCCTGCTCAGTCTCCATCTCAGCCAGCCATTCCGCCGCGACCGGGCGACGCGGGTCACTCTTGCGCTTGCGTGATGCGAACAGCTGGCCGTGCCTGGCGATCTGCCAAATGAGGAAATACATCGCCGCAAACACCGGCGCCTCGAATTCGCCGGCGCGCCAGCGCTCTGCCAGGCCGGGAAACCGGATTAGCAATGCTTGCGCAACGTCATTCTGATTCGCCATGAAGGTAAATATATAAATTAATTACCCATATAGGTAACAAAAGATCAAAGATATCGCCAAAACGGCACTGTCTCCGGCTGTGGAATCGAACCGATCCTGATACAACCCGTTGCACCCTCTTCTGGTCTGTCAGGCGACCGCCCTGAATCCAGACAGGCCCGCGCTTACAACTGCCGGACCTTTTCGAGCATCTCCTGCGCGTGCCCCTCGGCACTGACACCGTATAGCGCCTCTTGCAGCTGTCCGGCTTTATCGATGACAAAGGTCGAGCGCACGATTCCCATCTTCTTCACGCCATTCTTTTCCTTTTCCTGCCATACCCCGTAGCGCTCACACAGCTCGCCGCTGGTATCCGCCAGCAGATCGAGCTTCAGTCCGTATTTATCGATAAAGGCCTGATGACTCGCGCAGGAATCCTTGCTCACGCCGATGACCACGGCATCGAGCTTGGCAAACGCGCCGGCCAGCGCCGTGAACTGATTCGCTTCGAGGGTACAGCCCGGCGTATCGTCTTTCGGATAGAAATACAACACGACGTGCTTCTTGCCCAGGAAGTCTGACAACGAAATAATCTCGTTGCGCTGATTGGGCGAGCGGAAATCGGGTGCGGCCTGATTCTTTTTTAACATGCGGGCATCCTGATCGAGAGGGTTGTTCCTGCGCGGCAGGAAAGGTTCGCAGACAGCAGGGTTATTCGAACCCCTGTAAAAACGACATTACGCAATCGCCCCGGCGCATTCAAGCACACAGATTCAGGATGTTATTACGGATCACTTTAAAAGCTGATGATCCTTCGGCAATTGCTTGGCGTACCAGATGGCCAGCTTGTGCTTCATGGTTTGTTGCGAGAGCTGATCTTCCGGCAGGGCTTGAATAACCTTGTCGTGCACCAGCAGGCGGTAGATAAAGAGGATTTTCTCACTGGCCGAATCCGCCGGCTCAAAAACGACGGCACCGCGGTCTTCCCCGTACTTCATGCCCGCGAGAATCGCGGCCTTAACCAGTTCTGCCTCGTGTTTTATCTTATTCATGGCGATCTCAGTTGTTCACATGCGTGATTCAAGGATGTCTGTCCCTGTTGATTGCTATGGATAATGGCAGAAGGGTTTAGGTGATGCTATCATTACAACATGTTGAGAAAATCACTAATCGAAACCAACCCCTACCTACGGGTTCCGGAGAAATACCGGAAAGCGTTGATTACCAACGTATCCAGCTCCACCGCGGTCGAGACAGGTGCGACGGTCAAGTCTGTGGAACTCTCACTCACCAAGAACGGAAAAGCTGGGCAGTTCAAGAAATAGCAAGGCTCCGTTCGATAACCTCTAAAAATATTTTCTCCATCTGTTTGTAGTTCTTATCCAATCCTGCCTGTACCGCCGCAAAGTACCCCTTCTTTTTCTCCTCGGCAATCAAGCTGAAATCCAGCAACGGCAGTCCTGCCTGCAACGCCATCAGAGTCGAGAGAATGCGGGCCACTCTACCGTTCCCTTCCCGAAAGGGATGAATCAGAACCAACTCCGTATGCGCCTCCGCCAACGCCAGGACAACCTCAGCCCTGTCCTTGAAATTGCACGGGGTATAATGCCCTAGCGCCCCCTGTTCAAACTCCACCATCAAAGCCGGGACTCGCACAGCCGCCGCAAAAGGAAAATCGTCCTTGCTTACATTTACTTGCCTGTACTTACCAGCCCATTCGTAAATTTCGCCGAGCCAAATTCTGTGCAACTCGCAGATGTCCGTTGCCGTAAACCGATGGTTTTCGTCGTACATCCTAACGAGTTGGTCCATTGCCCTCTCAAGCGCCCTGGCCTCCGCCTCATCCATCGCCTGCTTCGATACAATGCCAAGCCGGTTTTTTAGCACCTGCTCGTCTGAGCCGGGCTCGAACTGAGTCTCAGGCAGATCCGTCACATCATACCGGCCATCCTTTTTCAACTTATCGCCTCCCGCGAACAGGCATCACAAAACTATGACAGGTTAGTGCGTGTTCTCGTATCCAAGTAAAGTACATCCCGAATGTTGTTTTTTTCGCCGAGCAAGGGCATCAGCAGGCGGTAGATAAAGAGGATTTTCTCGCTGGCCGAATCCGACGGCTCGAACACCACGGCGCCACGATCCTCGCCATACTTCATGCCCGCGAGGATCGCGGCCTTAACCAGTTCTGCCTCGTGCTTTAACTTATTCATGGCGACCTCAGTGGCTCACAGACACAGCTCAAATGTGCCGACCCTGTTGATTGCGGCCAGCGGGCCGCCGCCTTGTCAGGCTGCCTTCTTCCGCTTGGTCTGTAGCACAACCTTCTTGCCGGCCCGCGCAAGCATGTTTACCAGCATGTCGATCGTGAACAGTGCGATCTTCCCGCGCACCAGATCACTGATGCGGGGCTGCGACACACCGAAAAGTTTGGCGGCCTGCGCCTGGGTCAAGGCCTTGCGCTTGATGACATCCCGCAGCTCGATCATGAGATCGGCACGGATACGCAGGTTCTCAGCCGTCTGTTTGTCGAAACCGAGATCGGCGAACACATTACCTTCAGAGCGGGTCATCTTCATGGTTACCTCTGCCGTGCAGCAATCAACTGTTTAAACCGGGTTTTTGCAAGTTCGATGTCGGCCTTGGATGTTTGCTGCGTCTTCTTCATGAAGGCATGCAGCACATACACGGCTTCGGCAAACTTGGCGACGTACATTACCCGGTGTTCGTTGCGGCCATGTAGCCGAATTTCTTTCACGCCGGTGCCGATCGTTAGTATCGGCTTCCAGTCCGAAGGCTCATAGCCACACTGAACCTGGTAAAGCTCGAAACCCGCTTCCTGGCGGGCCTCCTCCGGAAACCGCTGGATATCCTCATGGGAGGAGCTCAGCCAGATCAACGTTTTCATGAAAAATGCAATTATATAAAGTTTTATATATATGTCAAATCACGGCGCCCCGCTCATCCCCATACTTCACACCGGCCTCAACGAAAGACGTGCGGTGCCACCGGTGTTTTCTGGACGGCCACTACGTTGGCAATGCTGACCGCGACGGCCTTGGTGCCAACCTTCACCGGCGCGCTCGTGCCTTCCAGATCGCCGGCTTGCGCCTTGGCCTCGCCGGACCTGGAAACGCGTGCCACCACGATCACCTCGGGTACGCTCGACAAGTTCATCCCCGGACTCATGCCCTGGGTATCGTCCAGCACAACGGTGGCGGGCAAGTCCTTGACCTGTTTGCGCACAATCGCCAGCGGCATGCGCGGGCCCTGCGCGGCGCGGGCGAAGATAAAGACCACGTCATCCGGCGCGGCCTTTTTGGCCATCTCGGGGCTCAGCGATACCGTTACCTTCATGGAGGCGGCGGCCTTATCCGCTGCGGGCGCGGCTTCGGCGCTGCGCGAGTAACCGGTAACGGTGATAGCGGCCATCACGGCAATCATGCCGAGGTACTGCGCTGCTGACTGAAGTCTGGAAATAGTCATGTTCTCTCCTTACGTTGGAAACAAAGAGGGCCGGGGTGATTCATTGTAACCACCCCGACCCCGTTATTCTCGGCCTGTCCGCGACCGTGTATCCCCTATCCGTTTAGCGCCGGGTAATCGGTATAGCCCTTGGGACCCGGCGTATAGAACGTCGCCATGTCCGGGGCGTTCACCGCCGCGCCGGTTTTCCACCGGGTTACCAGATCCGGGTTGGCGAGAATCGGCCGGCCGACGGCAATCAGGTTACATTTGCCCGCGGCCAGGTCGCTCTCGGCGCGCGCGGCATCGTAGCCGCCGGAGAGCATCAGCGTGCGTGTGAACGCCTTGCGGAACATCGCCTTGATGGCATCGGGCACCGGCGGCGCGCCCATCGGCGAGTGATCCACGAGGTGGATATAGACCAGCCCGCGGGCGTTGAGCTGTTGCGCCAGATAGGTGTAATCCGCGGCCATCGCGTCGTACAGCGGCATATCGTTGAACACCCCATACGGCGACAGACGGATGCCAACCTTGTCCTTGCCGATCGTGGCGATCACCGCCTCGGCGACTTCGAGCACAAAGCGCGCGCGGTTTTCGATCGAACCACCGTAACGATCCGTGCGCTGATTCGTGTTCGGGCGGATGAACTGTTCGAGCAAATACCCATTGGCGCTGTGCAGCTCAATGCCATCGAACCCCGCCGCCACGGCGCTTTTCGCGGCTTGGGCAAATTCTTCAATGGCGGTCTTGATGTCCGCCTCGGTCATCGCCTGCGGAACGGGGTGCGGCTTCAGGCCCTCGGCATCGGTGTACATCTCGCCGGCGGCGGCCACGGCCGAAGGCGCCAGCACGCGCGCGCCCGCGGGCAGATTGAACGCATGGGCAATGCGCCCGCAGTGCATGAGCTGCATGAACATCTTCGCGCCCTTGGCGTGCACCGCCTCGGTAATGGGCTTCCACCCGGCCACCTGCGCCACGGAGAAGATTCCCGGTATCCGCGGGTAGCCCAGCCCGTTCGGTGACGGGGACGTGCCCTCCGTGATAATGAGACCGATGCTCGCCCGCTGCGCGTAGTACTGCGCCATGAGCGCGTTGGGAATGTTGTCGGTGGCGCGGTTGCGCGTCAGCGGACACATGACCAGACGATTTTGCAACGTCAGCGGCCCAAGAACCGTTTTAGAGAACAGAAGTGACATAGCTTGATCCTTAATGGAGTTGTTTAACTACGGCTGAATACGAAGAGACCCCACTCTACACCATGCTTCATGCTGGCGATAATTGCGGCCGGTTTCAGGCGGCACAGTGACTGGATAATTGCTGGGTGTTCTATCGCAAAAAATAGGGAATGCATCAAAGATGGCCCAATTAAGGATACTACTAACGGACACAGTCTTTCCGATAAGGGCATGATTACCTGACTGACTGAGAATCCATATCTTTACGGACGGCCCCAAAAGAAACCGTGGTCTGTCCCTGATTGTTCGAGCGCCGCAAAGCCAGGCTTCAGCGGGGTGAGGCGGGACTTATAACGATAAGGCTAACCCTGTTTTAATTACACTGGCGCCTTGATTCTGCCGGCTTGATATCTCCGTTTCCTTTTGTATTCTAAAATGGAGCGCTAGTCCGGTTTCATTTGATGTTGGACCAACAGGAGCGGAAAATCAGCAACCCATGGGCAAACTCGTTATCAAATACCGTGGCAAACCAATCGGCGACGTGAACCTGAAGTTGGGTGACACAACGATCGGACGCCACGACACCTGCGACATCGTGCTGAGCAACGACAAGAGCGTGAGTGGCAAACACGCCGTGATAAAATCGGTTGGACTGAAATCCACCTTTGAGGATCTCGGAAGCACGAATGGATCGTTCATCGAGGCCGAGCGCATCACGAAACACGAACTGAAGCACGGCGAGACGATTACCATTGGCGATCACGAAATGATTTATCGCGATGAACTGATTCTGGATACGTTGGCGCCCAGCAAAATCAAAAGCGCGAGCGCCGGTCCGGCCAACCTGCAGGACACAACCAGAATTATTTCAATGCATGCCCAGCTGCTCGCCACGGAAGGCAAAGACAAAGGCAAACGCGTGCCGCTCGTGAAAGAGGAAACCCTGCTCGACAACCCCGGCAAGAGCCCGGCCCGAATTTACCGCGGCCCCGATGGCTACGTGCTGCACGCGCAGCTTGGGCCCGGCGAGCCAAGGATCAACGACAAACCGGTACCGCCGGGCGGGCAGATACTGGAGGACGGCGACGTCATCGACGTCGCGGGGACGAAGTATCAGGTTTTCAAATAGTTTCCCGTAAATTAAAGGGAGACCGATAAGGAAGACAACCATGCGGCGCAGTAGCCCGCTGGGCGTAGTACTGCTCCAGGAGAATGGAACTAACTGTCAATGGCAATCATGTGCATGATGAGACGGATCATCGTCTCCTTATGCGTCGGATCAGATTCAGCCACTAGTAAAGCCAGCGCCGCCAACCCGATGTCATTGATCACCGGATTGCCGCGGTCATCCAGAAGCCGGGCGTTGCGGTTGAGAAAATCCACGAACAGAAACGCGCCGCTGCGCTTGTTGCCGTCGGAGAACGGATGGTTCTTGATGACGAAATACAGCAGGTGCGCAGCCTTCGCCTCCACACTCGGGTAAGCCGGGTCGCCAAACACCGATTGGTCGAGATTGCCCAGCAGCGCCCCGAAGGCATCACCGCGCTCGCGGACAAAGAGATCGGTAGCTTTCACCCCGCGCCATCAAATCCGCCTTGAGCCGCGCCAACGCCATACGCGCCTCGGGTAGCGTAGGCAGCTTGCCGCCACGCTGTTCCGGCGGCTTGGTCAGCAGGCCTTCATCGTAGCGTTGCAGCAGCAGGAAGGTCCGGGCATAGCGGGTCACGATATCCACCAGCCCGCGCCCGGTGTCGGCCAGTAGTTCCGGACTTTGCGCCGCCTTGCGCACCAGCAACAGCGCCGCTTCCAGCTCGCGGGCGGTTAAGGGTGTACCCCTGAGTCAGGTGCTCGCGCAGGAGGCGGGTGGCTCATTGGCGGAAGCGCGTTCCCTGCTGGGATTTGACCCGGTAGCCGACCGAGATGATGACATCGAGGTTATAGAACTTGACCGGCTTATCCGAACCGGCAATGTGCAAATTTTGCACATTGCTTTCTTCCTCCAACTCCCCCTCGGCAAAAACATTGCGCAGGTGCTTGGTGATCACCGAGCGCTCCCGCCCGAAAAGCTGGCTCATCTGCTCCTGCCGCAGCCATACCGTATCCTTCTCCAGCCGGACTTCCACCGTGCCGCTCTCGGTCTGATAGATAGTGATATCAGTCATGGTCTCGCCTTGTCTCATTGACCCTCAATGTTGTTATTTATCCGGGGTGATTTATTGTAATGCACTCCGACACCCTTATTCTCTAAGGAACCTCTGATTAATTCGTCATTCCGGCCAAGAGCCTGCCCTCGCGAAAGCGGGGGGCGAAGGCCCGCCGAGCCGGTTGCTACGGGCCATCCATGGCCCGTAGCGACACTTGGGCCTCCTGCCCATCGGAATCCAGGAGAATCATATAATTTCTGGATTCCCGCTTTCGCGGGAATGACGAAATCGAAATTAATCAGACCTTCCTTAGGGAACCTCTGATCAAGTCCGTTCGTGGTGAGCCTGTCGAACCATGAACGG
>CAYIQV010000020.1:5704-11676 GCA_964365635.1 uncultured Acidiferrobacteraceae bacterium | reverse complement strand
TGTTCCTGGGCGGCCGGGGGGGTGGTGGGGCATTGCCCCGGGTCGCGGGGCCCCCCGGCCCGGGGGGGGGATGCGACCGGCGAATTGCCGCAGGCTGCCGACAACGGGCGGTGCGGTCTCGCGGCGTCCCTGCGGAGGCAGCGGCGCGCGCCATCCCGTTCGCGGGCCGCGCCCGGCGCGAACGGATTTTTCAACAACCCGATTGAGGCCGATCATGAACGAATCGTCGATCTATCTGTTCATCGCCCGCGGCGGCCCGATGATGTGGCCGCTGCTCATCGCCGCGACGCTGGCGCTCGCCGTCGTTCTGGAGCGCGCCTGGTTCTGGTTCAGCCTGCAGCGACACCGGGAATCGAAGCGCATCGAGGACGCGCTGCACCTGATCGCGGAATCACGCGCGGATGAGGCGGCGCACATGCTTCAGAATACGCGCGACTTCGTCGGCCGCGTTCTCGTGCATGGGCTTGCCCACCTGCGCCGTTCCCCGGCGGTCGCCATGCAGGCGGCCGCGAGCCGCGAGCTGCAGAAAATGTCCCAGTTCCTGCCGGTGCTCGACACCGTCATCACCCTCGCGCCGCTGCTCGGGCTGCTCGGCACGGTGTTCGGCATCATGGGCAGCTTCGAGCGCATGCAGGGCGTGGCCACGGAGCCGTCGCACATGCTGGGCGGCATCGCCGAGGCGCTGATCGTCACCGGCTGCGGGCTCGGGGTCGCGATTACGGCGCTCGTCCCGCTCAACTTCTTCAACGCGCGCCTGCAGCGGGCGCAATACCTGATCGAGGTCCACGCCACGGAGCTTGAGACCCTGTTGGCGTATCCCGCGCCGCCCGCCGAGTCGTCCAAGGCGTGCGACAAGGCCTGCAAGACGAGGCGCACCGTTCCTGTCCCGATGCGCCATGAGGATATCCTGGCGGCTGCTGCGGTTCGCCCGAACGCCCCATGAAGATTCCTTCCCCCTATCCGACGCGCAAGGCGCGCATCGAGATCATCCCGCTCATTGACGTGATGTTCTTTCTGCTCGCCGCCTTCGTGCTGGTGTCGCTCAGCATGACGGCGGCGCGCGGCCTCGTGGTGGAGGCGCCCGCCGCCGGAGCCAGCACGCCGATCAAGGACAAGAGCCTATCGGTCGGGGTGGATGCCGAGGGCCGGTTTTATATCGAGCGCGAGCCTATCGCCCGCGAGACGCTCGCCGAGCGGCTACGCGCCCATGCCGCCAGCACGACGGACGCCAGCGTTATGATCCACGCCGACAAGCGGGCGAGGCATGGCGACGTGGTCGCGGTGCTCGATGCCGCGCGCGCGTCGGGCGTCGTGCGCATCGCCGTCGAAACCCGCCTGCCCGGGCCAGACTCGCCATGAACCCGCTGCTCCTTGCCGCCGAATCGCCGCCCTGGCGCCGCGCCGCCGGCTTTTTCACGTTGAGCCTCGCGCTCGAGGCGCTCGCGCTCGCCGCGTCGGGTTCGCTGCGCTATGCACCGCCGCACGTAGCGCTCGCCGAGCGCCCCGTGACGATCGAGTGGACGACCACCGAGCCGCTCGCCGCCGTCTCCCAGGAAGGAAGCCTCGCGCCGCCGCCCGCGCCATCCCCGCGCGAAGCGCCGCGGAAGATGGCGACGCCTGAAACCGAGACTGCGGAGGCCCCCGGGCCCGTGCCCGAGGCGCAACCCGAGGAGACGAGCGCGCCCGCCGCTTCCGTCCCGCCCTCCGAGGCACCAGCGAGTGTGGCGCCGCTGGCGGGCAAGATCGCCGCGCTCGCGCGACCCGATTACCTCAATAATCCGAAACCCGATTATCCACTGCTTGCCCGCCGCCGCGGGATCGTCGGCCGCGTGCTGCTGCGCGTACTCGTGCGCGCCGACGGCACACCGGGCGAGGTGAGCGTGGCGCAAAGCAGCGGCCACGCCATGCTCGACCGCGCCGCGCGGTCGGCCGTTGCGGCATGGCGCTTCGTTCCAGCGCGGCGCGGCGAGCAGACCATCGAATCTTGGGCGGAGGTGCCCGTGAGCTTCCGTCTCGAAGGCGGAACCGGGGGGATGAATTCGCCGATGAAACCGCCGGCCCTTCCGCTGCGCGCGGATAGCCAGCCAATCATGTTCAACCAATGATGGGAGAGTCTATCCATGCGTAAATCTGAAAACCCTGCTGGAATTTACGGCGCGTGCCACGGCGCGCCGAGGTGGCGGCCGTGACCGCGGACCACGCCATGGTGCTACAGAAAATCGGCGCGCTCTTCGACGAGCTGATCGCGCACGACGGCTACGGCGAGCTGCGCATCGAGGTCCGTATCCTGAAACGCGGTCAGAAGGAAGTCATCCTGCATTGCGGCAAGCAATACCGCTACGTTGTGGACTGCAGCCAAAAAATTGCAACTGACACGAATACCGCAGGCGGCGCGGGGCCGCTGCATTCACATCGCAAGTCGTACGACCGGCAACCGGCCTCAATGGGTGGGGCGGCAAGGTCAATTGTTCCATAGGAGTTATTTCCATGAATCGTATGTCGAAATCAATTATCGCAAAAGCCATCTTCGGCGCCCTGATCGCCGCCGGCACCGGCGCCGCCCATGCGACGCAGGCCGTGTGGGACGTGAGCTACACGCCTTCCTGGGGACGGGGTACGCCCGGCAGTCTCTATGCCGAGTGGAGCTTCTTCACGGACGATGCGGACCCGGCCCTGATCCAGGACAACACGCCCGAAGTCGGTCTGTTCCCCGCGGGGCACCCGTATTCTCTCACCGAGAACACGGGCACCGCGTTCCTCACGAGCGGCGGCAACATTTACAGCTTCAGCGCGCCCACCGACTTCACCCTGACCACAACGGGTTCGGCTGATGCCGGCGCGCGCGACGCCGTTCTGCATATCGGGTCGCTGGGCAGCGAGTTCGCCTACGGAAGCTTCACGCTCAACGGTGCTACCGGTGCCTGGACCGAGCTCTTCAGCGGAAGCGCCTCGCAGGGCCTCGAGAAGGAGTTCCTGATCACCTGGAACGGCATCCCGAACGCCGCGAACTTTGTGTTCGACTTCAACGCCGCCGCCTCGAGCGTGAGTTTTGACCAGCTCTCGCTCGATATCGCTCCGGTATCGGCGGTCCCGCTGCCGCCGGCGGTATGGCTGTTCGGGTCGGGCCTCGCCGGACTGGTCGGCATCGCACGCCGCAAGGCCGCCGCGCGCGCCTGAGCCTGAAGGGGATTGGGAGGAGACGTAACGGTATCCCCGCGCCGGCGTAGGCCGGCGCGGGGATCATCGTCGCACGCGACGAATCCACGTTTAGCCAAATCCTTCCTCGGCCGATTTCAAAACGGAGACGACATCTGTCATGTCCGCGCATCACTATTGGCGGCATTATCGCTGTGCACTGCTCGCGCTGCTGCTCGCCGCGCCGGCATGGACGCGGGCCGCCGACGCCGGAACCGGAGAGAAGGAGGCGACCCACCCGGCTGAATCCGCGAACCCCGATGCCGTGCTTGAGGAAGTCGAGGTGCGGGGCGTGCGGGAGATGATCGAATTCGATCCGGTCCGATCGCAAACGACGGTGACGGCAACGGAACTGGAGCGGCGCCAGGACAACAACCTTCTCGACACCCTGCGGGACACGCCCGGCGTGTCCGTCAACGGCGGACCGCTCGCCAACGGCATGCGGCTCAACATCCGCGGATTCAACGACACCGAGGATGTGCTCATCAAGCTCGACGGAGCGATACGCAACTTCGAAAAGTACCGCTTCGGGAGCGGCGTATTCGTCGAACCGGAACTGCTCAAGCAGGTCGAGGTCACGCGCGGCGCGGCCGGCACGCTGCAGGGCTCCGGCGCGCTCGGCGGCGTCGTGAGCATGGAAACCAAGGACGCGCGCGACCTGCTGGAACCGGGCCGCACGATCGGCGCGCGCGTCAAGACCGGGGCCGCGAGCAACAACAACGAACGTCTCGTGTCCGTGAGCGCCTACGGCGTCGCCTTTGGCGCGCTCGATCTGCTGGCCAACACCGCCGCGCGTGATTCCGGTGACATCGTGACCGGAAGCGGCGCGAAACTCGAGAACTCCTCTACCGATCACACGAGCAGTCTCGTCAAGGCCAAGCTCCAACTGCAAACCGATGCGGCAGTCACCGTGGCGAACGTGCGCTACAAGGACGAGGGGCTCGAGCCCTTCGATGCAGCGGCTGGCACACCCGGCCTATTCGGCTTCGTGCAACGGGCGGTCGAAGACGACACCACCACCGTTAATTTCAACTACGGACGTGCCATCTCGGGTCTTCTGAATCTGAAGGGTACGCTGGGCTATACCGACACGAGCGTCGCTGATACGGGCACGAGCAGCAGTCTCATTCCGCCTAACACGACCAACACCTTCCGCTACCGCATCGCCACGCTCGACCTGACCAATACCTCCATTTTCGGCCGCGACACGTTGCGCAACGCGCTCACCTACGGCGTTCAATACCATCGCAATGAACGCCAGTCGCAGACCGTCGTTGCGTCCGCCTCCAGCACGACCACGACCGACAACCTGAGCCAGCCGTCGGGCGCGAAGGCCTATGTCGCGTACGTCGTCCAGGACGCCATCGAAATCGGCGCGCTCAGCCTCACCGCCGGGCTGCGTCACGACCGCTACCGGGTCGAGGTGCAAACCGAGGCGACCCGACAGCTCCTGGCCGCGGAGGGACGCCGTCCCGTCATCGAGTTTACGCGCACTTCGCCGAGCGTGGGCGCGGCGTACCACCTCTCCGACGGCGGGCTCACGTTGTTTTACAACTATTCGGAGGCGTTTCGTCCGCCTCTCGTGGACGAGTACTTCACGCAGGGGCCGTTCAGCCGCTGCAACCGTTTTTTCCTCGGCGCGCTCGCGCCGGCCTCGGGAATCTGCGGCGACCTCTACCAACCGGAAACGGCCGTGACCCACGAGGTGGGCGCATCGGCGGACTATCCCCAGGTGTTTGGCGCCGACGGCCTCCTCACCGCCAAGGTCGTGTATTTCAGAACCGCGGTCGAAAATATCCTGGAGTCCATCACCGCGGTCACACCCACCGAAGTCGGGCAACCGGGTGATGAGCGTTTGCGGGGCGTTGAGTTCGAGCTGCGTTATCGGTCGGACCGCTGGTTCGGTTCCTTGGGTCTGTCCGCCGTGCGCGGACAGCAGCTTTGTCAGGGCGACCACCCGCTCATTGGCCTGCCGGGAGACACGCTCGCCTTCACGCTCGGACGCATCGCCCAGGGCGGTCGTCTGGAATACGGCTACCGGCTGCAGGCCGTTGATGACCGGCTCATCATCGTCTCGGCGCCCATCATGATCACGCCCTGCAATACTGGCTTGGCGACCAGCAGGCAACCCGGCTATTCGGTGCATAATTTGTTCCTCGCCTGGCAGCCGTACCGCGCGCTGCGCATGAACTTGGCGGTCAATAATCTGACGGGCAAGGAGTATTTCTTGAGCGGCGGCTTCGGCGGAAGTGTCGGTCAGGCGGCCGCCGGCCGCGATCTCCGCTTATCGCTGGCGCTCACGTTTTAGCAGGCTGCCGAATGGTTCCCAAACCAATCAGCGGAATTCCCGGACCACGGGGCGCTGTTCCGCGGTCAGGAAACAGGAGAAGTAAGCTCGACTTAACGATCAGATTCTATATAATAATCCGCGATTTTTCCCAGCCAGCCAGCAAGCGCAACGCTTGGGTAGCTAGCCATCTCATCCACATCATCAACGAGAGGTTAGCTATCATGAGTAATTGCAATCGACAAAAACCGGCAACAACACCCGCGCGCGCCGAAGCGACCGCAAGGTTCAAACTGAGCATGGTGGTTGCGGTAACCGCTGCCACCCTGATCGGTGCGCAGGCAGAGGCCGCGCCCACGACCGAAGAGAAGCTCGAGATACTTACCCAGGAAGTCGAGCAACTGAAAAAAGAACTCGCCAAGACTCCGGAAAGGCCGGCGGGAGGCATGGCGCCGCACGGTCACGGCTGGCACGGCCAAACCGGCCAAAC
>CAYIQV010000020.1:0-5694 GCA_964365635.1 uncultured Acidiferrobacteraceae bacterium | reverse complement strand
AACAGCCTCGACAGCAAGGACGAGATCGACCTGCACCGCGCCATCCTGTTCCTCGGACATCGTTTCGACGAGCGCATCAGCTTCTTCTCCGAGCTCGAGGTGGAGCGCGCCCAGGCCGGCGAAGGCAAGACCGGCGGCGAGGTTTCGATGGAGCAGGCGTATCTGGAATTTGCGCTCACGGACAATCACGCCGCGCGCGCGGGTCTGCTGCTGGTGCCGGCCGGCATCCTGAACGAGATCCATGAGCCGCCGACGTTCTATGGCGTGGAGCGCAATCCGGTCGAGACCAACATCATTCCGACGACATGGCGCGAGCCCGGCGCCGCGCTCGCCGGCCGGATCGGACAGAGTCTCGGCTACGACCTCATGCTCAGCTCCGGGCTGAAGGTTGTGACTACCGGCGCAAGCGCCTACAAGGTGCGTGACGGCCGGCAAAGCGGACGGCAGGCGGATGCCAACAACGCCGCCATCACCGCACGACTCAAGTGGACCGGCGCCGCGGGCACAGAGTTCGCCGCCACGGTGCAACGCCAGAGCGACGTGACGCAAGGGACGGTTGCTAACAGCGTGGCGGGCGAAGCGACGCTGTGGGAGGCCCATGCCGCGCTGGTGCGCGGGCCCTTCGGACTGCGGGCGCTGTACGCGCGCTGGGACCTCGATGGCACGGAACCCAAGGCGCTCGGTCGCGATGAGCAGACCGGCTGGTACGTCGAGCCCTCGTTCAAGTTGACCCCGAAGTTCGGCGTCTTCGCGCGCTTCAACGAATGGGACAACGAGGCCGGCAACGCCACCGACAGCGAGAAGAAGCAGACCGACGTCGGGTTCAACTACTGGCCGCACGAGAACGTCGTGGTCAAGTTCGACATCCAGCGCCAGTCCGGCACGGCAAATGACGACGGCTTCAACCTGGGTATTGGGTACATGTTCTGACGGGCGAGCGCCCGGGCGGGTATGTCCGCTCGGGCGCACCTGTTCCATGTATGAAAGCGAGGACGTGCGAATGACAGAAACGATTTATGTTGGAAAGCCGGGCGGGGCAGGAGACCGATGAACGCACGGCACGCCATGACACAGGCGTTCGTTGCGTTGATCGTGTTGCTTGTTGCCGCGACGACCCGTGCCACGGTGTATCAGGAGGCCGGAGCGTTTGTTGAGGAGGCGTTTGCTGGAAAACCGCCGGCACCCAAAACGCTGTGGCTGGACGAGGTAACGCAGGCCGAGATCGTCAAAATTCTCGGGCATCGTTACCCCGCAATGCGGGTGCGCTACTGGGGCGAAGCGCGGCGCAGCGCCTGGATTCTCGAGGAGATCGGCAAGGAGGAACCGATCACCGTTGGTATCGTCATCAACCAGAACCGGATCGAACTGGTCAAGGTGCTGGCGTTTCGCGAAAGCCGCGGCGGGGAAGTGCGCCATCCGTTTTTTACCGATCAGTTCAAGGGCGCGGGATTGCGGGACGATCGACAGCTCGACCGGTCCGTGGACGGCGTCAGCGGCGCCACACTGTCAGTGCGCGCGCTGACCAAGTTATCGCGCCTGGCGTTGTACCTGGATGGCAAAGCGCGCGTGCCGCGATGACGTCGCAACGGCATCGAATCACGAATCGGCAGTTGGGCGCATGGCATCGTCGCCTGGGGCTCGCCGCAATGGCCGTTCTGATCCTGCTCGTCGTCTCCGGTCTGTTGCTCAATCACGGTGATCGTCTGGGGCTGGACCGGATTTACGTGCGGTTGCCATGGCTGCTCGACTGGTACGGCATTCACGCGCCCAGCGAGCCGCGCGGCGCGGCACTCGGGGCGCATTGGGTGAGCGAGGTCGGCGGGCGGATCTATTTCGATGGGCAAGAACTTTCCGGCGCGCGCGGCCGGCTGGGCGGCGCCATCGTCCTGGGGTACACCATCGTTGTGGCTGCGGAGGACAACATCTGGCTGCTGACCCCGGCCGGAGCTGTCATCGAACAGCTCGGTGCCCTGCAGGGAGTGCCAGGCGGATTGCGTGCGCTCGGTGTGGATCGCAACGGGTGGCTCGTGGTGGAGACCGCACAAGGATTTTACACCGCTGATAGCGAGCTGCTGAAGTGGTGGCGCGTCACACCGCAGGCAGTGAGTTGGGCAAGGCTGACCGAAGTCCCGCCCGCGCTGCGCGCGGAGCTGGTCCGGCAGTATCGCGGGCGCGGGCTCAGCGTCGAACGGTTCCTGGCCGATCTGCACGGCGGCCGGCTTTTTGGAGACCTCGGCGTGTGGCTCGTGGATTTGACGGCGGTGGCGTGCCTGGGCCTGGCGGTAAGCGGCCTGTGGCTGTGGGCGAGACGCGCGCGGTGAAGCGGAGGAGATGAGTTAGTATAGACAAACAACCCGTGGCGCTTCCCTGGAGATGACCGCAAACACCGAAACCCTGCGCGTGTCGCCTGAGCGCGAAAGCGGCATCTCGGCCTGGCTCAACGTCCGCCTGTGGCGGACGGCGAGTTTCATCGTCGCGGGCGTGGTGGCGGCACCGATTCTGGTCATCGCGCTCGCCTGGCTCACGCCCGCCGGTGATGTCTGGCGGCATCTGGTCCATACCGTCCTCGGCGAGCTGTTGCGCCATACCGCGGTGTTGATGTTCGGTGTCGGCCTGGGTGTTTTTGTGCTGGGCGCCGGCCTGGCCTGGCTGATAGCGATGTGCGAGTTTCCCGGCCGGCGGGTTTTCGACTGGGCGCTGATGCTGCCGCTCGCCGTTCCCGCTTACGTGCTCGCCTTCGTGGCCGTGGCGCTGTTCGACTTCAGCAGGCCGGTGATTGGGGGCGATTACCGCGCTTCTCGCCACCGGCCTCATCGGTGGTAATATCTCCGCACGTTGCTGGGGCAAGCGGGCTGCATGACCTGCGGCTTGCAAAAAATGAGCTATGAAACGTGCCTTAACCGCCACAGGGTGCTGCGCCATTGTCCTGACCGCCTTCAGCCTGTTGGCTGAAGGCGTTTCGAATTCACCCGTTTCAAATCGTTCGACTTCCTGTCCCGACCAGGCCGTGGATATTCAGGCAACTCTTGTTTCCCGGTCCGGTCCAGACACTGGCCGGGTGCGCATCATTGGGCAGGTAAAGAATCTGGGTCCTGAGCCGTGGATTGCCGCGTCGCGTTTGCATCGTTTGCGTATGGAGTTGGTGACGATAACTTCAGCGTCGCGCCCTCACGGCGAGCTGGTAGAACCGCCCATCGACATCGCACGGCTCGATGCTGGCGGGCAGTACCGGATTGATCACCAGATGGATTGGCGAATGTCGAAAGAGGCCAACTATCCCAGATTCCTGATCCGGTTCTCCGAATTAGGGAAGCCAGAGCGAGCATTCACGCGCGCCGATTGTCGATCGGACAATAACCGCAAAGAGATCACTCCGGCCGACATCAATCATTTGTTCGGTGTCGCGCCTGTGCCCGCCATTCCGCTCAAGGTTGTGAGTTACCGGCTGCTGGGTGGTGAGGGCATCAATACGGTGGAATCGGCCCTGGCCTATAAACGCAATTCCCCGGCCGCCGGCAAGATCACGGCCTCGGTGGCGGTGCCCTACAGTGGATCCTCGGAGGAGCTACCGATTGTCGGCTATTCCGGCACCGCCCCCATGCGTGTGCACATTCCCTGTGACAGAAACCCCGCGAGCGGCCTTCCCGCATCGCCGGTGATGATTACCTATCGGTTGTGGGGATTGATAAATGTTTCGGGTGTGCCGAGCTGGGTGGCCGGTTTCAGCGCGGAACAATCTATCCCCTATCAGGAATTGTGTCCCACAAAGCCTGGTATGGGCATTTCGAACAAGAAACACAGTCCCTGACCCTGCATCCATTGGGAACAGGGTAGCGCCGCTCGCCGCTTGGCGAGTGCGGGGTGCTGCGCTATAGTTGCCGCCCTCGACCTGCCCCTGCGGGAGAGACCACGCGGATTTTGTGCGTGGCGCCGAAGGCGCAACCCGCCCGGAATCGCTCAGGCAAAAAGGACCGCAGGACATTTTTTCAGGCAAGGCTGCCAAGGCAGCCTTGGTCGACTCTGGAGAGCGGTTGTCACGGTAAATCGTGAGGACCCACCGAAGGGGCTCAAGCTCTCAGGTAACCGGACAGAGGGGCGGTGGCTGAATTCAGCCACCGCCCTTTTTTATTTTTTTATTGTCCGGGTTTCGCCGCGCCGTTTCAGGACGCGCCTTTCCCGTTTTCAACAACATGCCGTGCCGTATGCGTGGACCGGCGTGTATTCAGGACCGAGAGCTTTCGACAATGGGAAACAAGACTCCGCTGTACGATCTGCACGTCAAGATGGGTGCCAAGGTGGTGGACTTCGGCGGCTGGGACATGCCGTTGCATTACGGTTCCCAGATCGAGGAACACCACAAGGTAAGAAAAGACTGCGGCATGTTCGATGTGTCGCACATGAATGTTGTGGATGTGAAAGGTGATCGCGTCCGCGATTTCTTCCGCCTGCTACTCGCGAACGACGTCGCCAAGCTCAAGACCAAAGGCAAGGCGATCTACAGCTGCATGCTGAACAGCAAGGGCGGCGTGATCGACGACCTTATTGTCTACTACATGGATGACCAGTGGTTCCGCGTGGTGATGAACGCGGCAACGCGCGACAAGGACATGGCTTGGGTCAATTCGGCGGCGAAAGAGTTCGGAGGTCTTGCCATTATTCCGCGCAACGATCTGGCGATGATCGCGGTGCAGGGGCCGAATGCGAAAGAAAAGGTATATCAGGCATTGGGCGAGGCCTTGCGCGCATCGGCGGGGAGCCTAAAACCGTTTCACGCTGTGACGGTCGGCGAGCTTTTCATCGCCACCACGGGCTACACCGGCGAGGATGGCTTCGAGATCATCCTGCCGGCCAAGGCCGCACCGTTTACCTGGCAGATGTTGAGCGAGTCCGGTGTACCCCCCATTGGCCTGGGCGCGCGCGACACTCTGCGACTCGAAGCCGGCATGAATCTCTACGGTTCTGATATGGACGAAACCACCACGCCGCTTGAATCCGGGCTCGCCTGGACGGTGGCGCTTGAGCCCGCGGACCGCAAGTTCATTGGTCGCGAGGTGCTGGACAAACAAAAGGCTCAAGGCGTGCCCCGTCAGCTCGTGGGTCTCGTGCTTGAAAGCAAGGGTGTGTTGCGTAACCACCAGAAAGTCCAGTGCAGTATCGCGGGCGTCGAAGGGGAAATCACGAGCGGCAGTTTTTCACCCACGCTCAATCAGGCAGTGGCGTTGGCACGCGTGCCGGCGGCTGTGAAAGCAGGAGATCGTTGCACGGTCGACATGCGCGGCAAGCCCGCGACCGTGCGCGTCGTCAAATATCCGTTTGTTCGTAATGGCAAGAGCTGTCTTTAATCGAGGAAAGACCATGAGCAATACTCCCAAAGACCTTAAGTACACCAAATCGCACGAGTGGCTGAAGCTGAACGGCGACGGCAGCGTCACCGTGGGCATTACCCACCACGCCCAGGACCTGATGGGTGACATGGTGTTTGTGGACCTGCCGGCGTCCGGCACCAAGGTGACTGCCGGCAAGGAGTGCGGGGTGGTCGAGTCGGTGAAGGCGGCCTCCGACATTTATGCGCCGGTTAACGGCGAAGTGGTCGAGGCCAATAGTGCCTTGCCCGATGCACCGGAGACCGTGAACAAGGATTGTTACGGCGCTGGCTGGATGTTCCGCATGAAACCGGCGAGCCCGGCCGAACTA